>JAGXSO010000077.1 GCA_018333775.1 Truepera sp. | reverse complement strand
CAGCCCCTTCTCGCCTCAAGTGGTTGTAGACCGTTTGCCGGCTGACGCCAAAACGTTCTGATACGTGGCTTACCGGTTCCCCTTCGTTGACGTGATATCTAATCACCAGACTCAACTCCTGTGGTATCACCGCCTGAGGCCTCCTTTGACAGGTGTTCGTAGCTTTTTTAGCCTACTAAGGAGGCCTCCTCCCTTGCTAAGCTCGCTAACCGCTATCCATGTGCCGACAGTCTCAAAGTGTCAACTTCTTGCCGTCGTTTCTGTCCATTTTAAAACCGGCGGTGACACGTGTTCCTGGTCGAAGGCTTAAGTCCGCCTCTAGCGGGCCTGTATCACAAAGGCTGCCAGCGCGTCTGCTAGCGCTTCGAACGAAAGGGCACTGGATGGATCGACCCATACACCCTCGCGCGCTACCACGAGATGAACATGCCTTTGCAGAAGCTCATCATAACGCTCCACCGCCTCAGGTGTTACCAGAATCAGGAGGGGACCGGCATGGGCATTAAGAAGCCCTGCGATGCTTTCCTGCGGCTCCGTTCCATCAAGACCCAAAACCCGCGGCCCCGTCGCAGTATCGCCATAGATGATATACATAGGGCTAGCAACCGAGCGGCCCCGTGACATGACCTCACGCCACCGCTCATTTCCCGAGCGGCATTCCCGCTCACGCAGTTCATCGACAAGCTGAACTGCGCCAAAGCTATAAGGAACCCCTAGGGCTTGCCACCTTGTCCACGACCCGCACTCGACGGCGTAGGCCAAGCCCAGTGAGGCAATAAGGCTAATAACAAGTCGTATCATTGAACGCCTCGGCAAAAGTGAAAACCGGATCGCTTAGATCCGTATTGGCATAGGAGCTAGGGAGAGGAATGCAAACACCACAACATCCGGTTCGTATGGTGCGGCTTTGAAGTTCTTCCCACGTGGTAGCTCCATATTGGCAGGTGCGGCGGCGTATCTGGTCCTGAAACCGACCTTCAAGCCAGGGCCAACAGTGAATGCACAGGACAGAGCTGGAGCAGAAGCTCGGCCCCAAATCAGCCCAGCCACTCCAAGCTGAGCATGTGACCCATTGGGGTTCTATCGCCTCACTCTGGGCCATGGAAGTGTTCAACAGGGCTATGGTGCCGAGAACAATACTCAGAATGAGGAGCGCAATCCCTTTCAGCATGCTGCACTCCTAAAGTGGGCAAAAGCCCATGCCAGCCGAAGAGATCGGCATGCTTTGAACACAAGACCCTGGACAGCAGCCGCTCCAACCTTGAGAATGCTCTCTCTCAGTCCACGTATTTCCGGTCTCAAGCTGGGTGCAAGTACGACTTCGCATGTAGACATGCATGCGCACTGGACAATAGTGAGCAGAGCTACTTGAACAGTAGTTAGTTTGCGCCAGCTCACAATAACTCCCGAATAGCTGCCATGACCCCCAGGCGGTACAAGAAATTGTTAGGGGTGTAATGATCCCTATCTCGCTTAAGGTTGTCTCTTGCTGACTAGCAAAAACTAGAGAAAGGAAAAACGTGGCAACGATAACAGCCCTCACTATTCAACCTCCGAACTTACCAGAAGCTCCCTTTGACCCTATTTAATTAAGTCAGCGTTCTGGTCACACTTGCAGTTTAATCTATGCGCATAGTACTATGAAGTTAGCACATGAGGCATAACCCTGTCAACTCCAGGTTAATCGTTCGCCTCAGTCGCTGAAAGGAGTTAGCCGATGGGAGCCACTGCACTGGTCGCGACGCTCTTGCTGTTGGTACCGCTCACCGCACCGCAGAGAGGCTTAGAGTTCACTATCCCCGCCGAACGGTACACCATGCGCTATGTCGCGCCACCACCCGGCATCACGTTCATGATCCGGACCTACGAGCCCTCCGCCGACCGGCACTATTTCATTAAGACTGTCCTGCCCCCAAACAGCTACGAGGTCCCCAGGGCAGACCAGCTACACCCACGCCTGGCTCCACCGCGGTAACGGGTCAGGAGCCGTCTATAATCCGAGAAGCAGGTTACCTCAGGAGGCACCGTTGTCCAACCCCACTCACCCCCAACCCACGGATCGGGAGCTCTCGATCCTGCAGATCCTTTGGGAACTCGGGCCGTCCACCGTCCGCGCGGTCAACCGCGAACTCAACCGCCGCGAGGGCCGTGACATCGCCTATACCAGCGTCCTTACCGTCCTGCAAATCATGACTGAAAAAGGGCTGGCGGCCCGTAATGACTCCCAAAAGACTCACGTCTATCAGGCAGCGGTTCCGCAGCAGGTCATCGAAAGGGCGTTGACCGACCAGTTGATTGACAAGCTCTTTCAAGGCTCAGCGCTCCGCCTCGTCTTGAACGCCGTTCGCCCGGAACGCCTGAGCGAGGAGGAAAGGGCCGAACTTAGAGCGCTGCTCGACCAAGTCAACAGGGAGTAGGGATGTTGCAAACGCTTGAAGTGCTGGGCTGGGTGCTCATCCACTCCCTCTGGCAAGGGGCGTTGATTGCGCTTCTGCTCGCTGCACTACTGACTGCGCTGTGGCGACACTCCTCCCAGGTGCGGTATGCGGCCGACTGCGCGGCCCTAGCCCTGGCGCTGCTCGCACCGGCAGTTACTTTCGCCGTGCATGTCGTCGCTATCACGCCGCCCCTTGACGCGCCCTCATTAAATGCTACCGAACTGGCCCGGCTTTACACCCCACTGGCGCTTTCGCCCTTACCTTCCGGCGACCCTTTAAATGTCAGCACGGCTTCGCCAGAATGGCCTGTCACGAGGACGCTTCAGCTGCTCGGGGGGTTGTGGCTTGCCGGAGCAACGCTCTTGCTACTCCGTCTTTTCGTTGCGTGGGTGGCCTTAAGCAGGTTCCTGCGCCACAAAACCACAGCGGCGCCCCCTGAAGTCGCGCAAGCGCTTAGGGCGCTAGCCCGAGAAGCCGGTATCGCACCAACGGTTATTGTTAGGCAGTCCGCGCACGCCTCCGTCCCTTTCGTGTGCGGGCTCCGTAAGCCGACGATCCTGCTACCAACCCACGTCATCGCCAGCCTCACCTCGCCCCAGCTCACAGCGATCCTCGCTCACGAACTGGCCCATATCAGACGGCGCGACTATCTGATCAACCTGCTGCAGCATACCGCCGAAGCCCTGCTGTTCTTCCACCCGGCCGTCTGGTGGTTATCCAACCAGCTCCGTATCGAACGCGAGCACTGCTGCGACGACCTGGTCGTGTCAGAGCTAAGGCAAGACCTCCACACCTACCTCGAGGCCTTAGTGAAGCTGCCGCAGTTAGGTGGCCTGGTCCCTCGTCACGCGCTAGCTGCTGCCAAAGGCACCCTCGTCACGCGTGTCAGGCGATTGGTCGCGAAAAGACCCGGCAGCTTTTCAAGCCGACGTGTGGCGCTAATCCTCGCTGTCACCGCTGCCCTGCTTACCGGCTACATCGCTTACTCACCGCCAAACCCCGCCCAGTCACCCGAAGCTGCAACGCACATACGTGTGACCATGGCCGGCGCGACCGTCCTGGCTGAGCTTGATATCGTTTCAAGCCCTACCGGCATCGACGCCTTGCCGCCGGGCACGCGCTTCATCCTCGAGCAGCTAACGCCGCTCGAAACGCTCCGCGTGCAGGTGGAGCCGAACGGTGACGGCTCGCTCGCCTACCGGTTTTTCCGCAATAACGCGGCACAGGCCTTCGAGGAGACCGCACAGGCTTGGTTTAGCCGCATGTTGGCAGACGTGCTAAACTTCCTGACCACACTGGCCCCCGACGCCTTGCAGCAGATCGGCGCGATACAGGAACGGAGCGACGTAACCATAAGCCTGATCATGGAACCTGCCAGCGGGCGAAGCCGTCACCTGCTCCCGCTGAGCATGCTGGACATCCCCCCGGAAGTGCTAACGCCGGCGTTCTTCGAGGTGCGGCTCCTTTACGCGCTGCAGGCTGCCTCCCACGGCCTGGGCACCGAAGCAGAGCTGCGCCGTTTCCTGGAGGATCTCGCGCGCAATTACGGGGTGCCGTTCAGCTTCCCAGGTTCCCTCTGACCCGCTATCGGGACACCTCGCACCCCTACCGGCTACCTTCGAGCCCCGCGGGCAGCAGCCACTCCCGCTTCAGGTCGTCAAAGCCGCCGGCGCGAATCGCCGTGCGCATCTCAGCCAGTAACCGATTCATGAAGTGCAGATTATGGATAGTCGCCAGCCGGGGGCCGAGCGGTTCGTTAGCGATGAAAAGATGCCTAATGTAAGCGCGCGAGTAGTGACGACAGGTGTAACAGGCGCAGACCGGCTCAATCGGGCGGTGGTCGTCAGCGTAGCGGGCGTTGCGGATATTGAGGCGGAACTTGGGTAGCGGCCGACCGTCGTCATCGAAGCGGCGCAGCAAGCCGCCGTTACGGGCGTTGCGGGTCGGGCTGACACAGTCGAAGGTATCGCAGCCCCGTGCGACTGCCTCGAACAGATCGGGCACGTCGCCGATGCCGAGCAGGTGGCGGGGCTTATCGCGCGGCAGTTCGGCCACCGTCCACTCGATCACCTGGTGCATAGCGGCCTTGGTCCGGCCCAGGTTGCCGCCGATAGCGATGGCCTCAAAGCCCATCCCGGCGATAATCCGGGCGCTCTGGCGGCGGATATCCTCAAACGCACCGCCCTGCACAATGCCATAAAGCACCTGCGGGTAGCCATGGCGCGGCGGCGTGGCGGCGAAGTAGCTAAGGCAGCGCTCAGCCCAGCGGTGGGTGCGCTCGGCGCTCCGCTCAGTGTAGGCCCGGTCGTGCAGGGGCGAGGTACACTCGTCAAAGGCCAGGATCATATCGGCGCCCAGGGCGCGCTGGATCAGTATCGACTTCTCGGGGGTAAAGACGTGACTCTTGCCGTCGACGTGGCTCTTGAAGGTGACCCGCTCCTCCTCAACTTGGACCAGCGACTTGCCCCGGCGGCCACCCGTCGGCGCGCCGCCCGCTTCTCCGGGAAAGATATTGGCGATCTTCCCTACTCCGTGCTCCAGGCTGGCCCCTAACGAAAAGACCTGGAAGCCGCCCGAGTCGGTCATGATTGGGTCGTCCCAACCCATAAAGCGGTGGAGACCTCCCGCCGCGGCGACGGTCTCATGGCCGGGGCGTAAATACAGGTGATAGGTGTTGGCAAACAGCACCTGCACGCCTGCACCGGCCGCCTCTTCGGGCGACAGGGTCTTAATGGCGGCCTGAGTGCCGACCGCCACGAAAGCCGGCGTCTCAATAACGCCGTGGGGGGTGCGGTAGCGCGCTGTCCGCGCAGCGTCGCGTTCGCAGTCGAGGTCGAAGGAGAAGCCGGGGTTCATGCCGCGCCTGCAATTATACTGTACGCAGCCCGGCCCCCTATCCGCCAAGCCAGGCGCCCTTCGTGAACCCGATAGAATAGTGCCGGAAACCGCTATCAGGGCCTTCCCGCACCGGCGCCTTAGCTATTGTATACTAATCAAAGTATACACCTCCGCTGCCGCTCGAGCGAAATGCCATCATGACTTAGACCTTAACCGGTCTAACAAGGAGGTCGGGCCTTATCATAAGCTCTACAGGAAACGTGCCTGCACTGTTGTTCCAACGCCGAGAAGAGTCGGGCGTGGCGCACCGGGTCAAGCGCCTGGGCTTGTGGCAGTCTATTACCTGGGCGGACTATGCCGCGCAGGTGGCTGCCCTCGGGCGTGAGCTGCTCGAGCTAGGCCTCGAGCGGGGTGAGCGGGTCGCGCTCTTGAGCGAAAATCGCCCCGAATGGTTGGTAGCTGACCTGGCTATCCAGAGCGCCGGTGGCGTCACCGTGGGCGTCTACACTACCAGCAGCGCCGAGCAACTCCTTTATCACCTCGAGCACTCCGCAGCGGCCGGGCTGATCCTCGAAGATGCCGAACATTATGAGAAGTGGTTGGAGATCCGCAGCCAGGCCAAGAGCGTGCGCTGGGTGATCGCCATTGAACCTGAGGGGTTAAGCGATCTCCTGGACTGGCAGGCGGTGCTGGAACAGGGAGAGCAGCGCTACACTCGGCAGCCAGACCCCTTGCAGGCGCGCCTAGCGGCCATTGCGCCCGACGATGTAGCCCTCCTGATGTATACCTCGGGCACCACCGGCAACCCCAAGGGGGCGATGCTGACCCACGCCAACTTGCTGTGGGCGGCGGAGGCGCTGAGTGAGGTCTTCACTTTTGACCAGCAAGAAGAGCTGCTCTCGTACCTGCCGCTCTCGCACATCGTCGAGCGGCTGATCAGTGTGGTGGCCCCCGTTCGCTACGGCCACACCATCAGCTTCACTGAGAACTTGGACACTGTCATGCAGAACATGCAGGAGATCCGCCCGACCATCTTTTTTGCCGTGCCGCGCATCTGGGAGAAGATCTACAGCATGGTCGAGTTGCACATGCAAGACGCGCACTTAATCAAACGCTACGCCTACCGCTGGTCGCTGCGCGTCTGCGGCGGCGAGCGCCGGGCCGGACTGGCCGCCCTAGCGGCGCAGGCACTGGTTTTGCGCTTGCTCAAGGTCCGCTTGGGGCTCGACCGCGTGCGGCTCGCCATCAGCGGCGCGGCGCCCATCTCGCCCGACATCCTGGCCTACTTTCGCACCATCGGGGTCGATATTCGCGAAGGCTACGGCCTCACCGAGACGAGTGGGCTAGTTAGCATCAACCGCCAGGAGGTGCGGCTAGGCACGGTCGGCCAGGCCTTTCGCGACGTCGAGATTAAAATCGCTGAAGACGGCGAGATCTTAGTCAGAGGCCCGGGCATCTTCAAGGGCTACTTCAAGGACGAAGCGGCTACCGCCGAGGCGCTCAAGGGCGGGTGGTTTCACACCGGCGACATCGGCGAGCTGAAGGGCGGCTATCTGACCATCACCGACCGCAAGAAGGACATCATCATAACCGCCGGCGGCAAGAACATTACGCCGCAGAAGATCGAGAATAGTCTCAAGTCGTCGGTCTTTATCAACGATGCCGTAGTGATCGGTGATCGCCGCAAGTATCTGGTGGCACTGCTAGTCCTAGACGAAGAGACGGTCGGCAAGTGGGCTACCGACCGGCAGCTTCCCTACACCACCTACCGCGACCTGTCCCAGCACCCCGAAGTCGTTAAGCTGATCGAAAGCGAGGTGGCGCGCATTAACAAGAGGCTCTCGCGCGTCGAGGCGATCAAGCGTTTTGCCATTTTACCTAAGCGCCTCTACCACGAAGAAGGCGAAGTCACCGCCACCCTGAAGGTCAAGCGGGCCAGTATCGCGCAAAAGTATGCCGCTTTGATTGAGAGCCTTTATGAAGAAGCTAGAAGCTAGGAGCTGGAAGCTAGCAGAGCCTGTGCCGACCTTTCACGGCCATCTTCTATCTCCTAGCTCCTGGCTCCTAACTCCTAACTCCTGCCGAGGTAGCGCGTGAGCCTCTTTCGCCAGCATTACGAAGAGGACCTCAGGCTGATCGGCAGTCCGCAGGCTTGGGTGGCCCTCGCGCTCTTGGCACTCGCACTCGTGCTCGCTCCCTTGGCGCTGCCGGGATTCTTGGTCTATAACTTGACGCTCTTTTTCATCTACAGCCTAGTTGCCGTCTCCCTGGCGATCCTAGTCGGCTTTACCGGCCAAGTGAGCCTAGGCCACGCGGGCTTTTTGGCAGCCGGCGCCTATACCGCAGGCTACTTGTCCAGCATCGGCTGGCCCTTTTTCGCGGGGTTGGCGGCAGCGCTAGTCGTGTGCGGGTTGCTTGGACTCCTGATCGGTATCCCGGCGCTACGCCTCGAAGGGCCTTACCTAGCCATCGCCACGCTAGGCTTCGGGCTCGCCATCCAGCAGATCCTTAACAACTGGCCTCTGGTCGGCGCTTCGATGGGGCTCTTAATTGACCGCCCGACCCTTTTGGGCCACACCTTCTGGGACGATACTTCCTATTACTATCTGGTTCTGGCGCTAGCCGCGCTGGCGATCTGGATGAGCTTCAATCTGGAGCGCTCACACCTCGGGCGGGCTATGAAAGCGGTGCGCGACGCCGATCTGGCCGCGCAGATGTCGGGCGTCAACCTCGCCTACACCAAGACCATCGCCTTCGTGCTGTCGGCTGCCCTCACCGGCGTGGCGGGCGCGCTCTTTGGCCCGCTGATCGGCTACATCACGCCGGCGAGCTTTAACCTGTTGCTCAGCGTCAAGTTTCTGCTGATGGTGGTAGTCGGCGGGCTTGGCTTCATCCCCGGCGCGATCATTGGGGCGGCCTTCATCACCGGGCTCGAGATCTGGTTGGCGGGCCTGCTGGCCTGGTCGCAGTTCGTCCTGGGCCTCATAGTGATAGCGCTGATTATGCTCGAGCCCTTAGGCATCTACGGGCGTTGGCTCAAGGTGCGGCACTGGTGGAAGATGTGGCCGCTGTGAGGAGTTAGCTATGGACATTCTCCCCCAGGTCCTGATCAGCGGTGCCTCGATCGGCAGCATCTATGCGATGGTAGCGTTAGGGCTGGTGCTGCTCTACCGCACCACGCATATCCTCAACTTCGCCCACGGTGACATCGGCGTGTTCGCCACCTTTTTAGCCTTCGTGATGTTGCAGTCGTTGGGCCTCTCGTACGGCCTCACCTTGGTGCTGACGCTCGCTGCCGCCTTCATCATCGGCATGGTTATCTATACCTTGCTGGTTAAGCCTGCTAAGAACCAGAGCCACCTGGGGTTGTTGATCTTGACGCTAGGGCTAGGATTGGCACTATGGGGCATGAACGCCCTCGTCTTCGGCACCGATAACAAAGCCGTGCCACCCATCATCCCCGACCGGCCACTGCGCTTGGCAGGCGCAGCTGTTAGCCAGCTCTCGCTCTTCACCGCGCTGTTCGGGGTAGTGCTGATGACAGCGCTGTGGGCGCTGTTGCGCTTTACCAAGCTCGGCCTAGCTATGCGCGCTGTGGCGCAAAACCAGGAAGTCGCCAAGGCTCTGGGCATCCCGGTGCGGCAAGCGATGCTGGCGACCTGGGCGGTAGCGTCAGTGCTGGCGGCGGTAGCGGCGCTGCTCTTTGCGCCGCTCACCCTGTTGCAGCCGGCGATGATGCTCGACCCGCTCTCCAAGGGGTTCGTCGCGGCGGTGCTCGGCGGTATGAATAGCCTCCCCGGCGCGGTGTTGGGCGGGTACTTCCTGGGCGTGACGGAGATGTTAGTCGGAACCTACCTGCTGCTCGAATTCAAGGCGTCATTTGCGTTTTTGGTGGTTCTGTTGGTCCTCGTGCTGAGGCCGCACGGGCTCTTGGGCCGGGCCAAGGTAAAGCGGGTGTGACAGGTGGCAGGTGTTTTTATCCCAATGGGCTCTCGGCGCTGAGTCGCCTCTAAGCCAGAAGGAGCGGACGATGAAACGGTTACTCTTAGCAGGTTTCTTGGCAGTGCTGTTCGCGCAGGCCTACGCCGAGCCCGGTGTCACCGATACCGAGGTGCGTTTCGGCAACTGGGGACCGCAGTCCGGCCCGGCCGCAGCTTGGGGGACAGTCACCACGGCAATTGAGGCCTACTTCAACTACATCAACGCTCAGGGCGGCATTCACGGGCGGCGCCTGAC
>JAGXSO010000076.1 GCA_018333775.1 Truepera sp. | reverse complement strand
AGCCCAAAACCTTCCTAGTCACCAGCGCCCAAACCCTTAAGGAGAAGACCGGGGTGGCTATTGCCCTGGCTGAGAGCTTTGCGCGTAGCAAGTACCGCACTCTGCTGGTCGATGCCGACTTGCGCCATCCGTCCAGCAGCCAGGCGTTTAATCTCAATCCCATTGAGTACACGCCGCTCGAGGTCTATCTGGAAAATCCCCATCAGCGCTATCTGCCCATCAGTGTAAGGGTGGACGGCAAGCGAAGCTTCGACCTTATCCCTAGCTTCTCGGCCGCGCGCTCGCCGGTCGACCTCCTCAACCAGGGCTTGCGCGAACACCTTGAGGTCTGGCGCGGCAGCTATGATGTCATCATCATCGACTCAACCCCGCTGCTCCCCTTCGCTGACACCCTGGCGATCGCCCCGTTATGCACCGGCGTCATCGTCTCGACCAGCATCAAAGACTCCAGCCAGCAGCAGGTACGAGCCGCCGTCGATCTACTGCGCCGCGTCGGCGTGGATGTCCTAGGGCTGGTGGTGACCAACCTTGCCCCATCCAGACAGGGCAGTCTCCACTACGGATACGGCGCTAGCGCAGCCGAGGGGCCCAATCCTTACAAGACGTTTGTCGCCCCGCTAAAACCGTCCTCTAGCCCTGTCAATAAGTGAGGCATCCGGCCGAACTGGTGGCTGCGTCAGGGCTTCTTGGCACAGGTGCTCGGCCTCTCTCCAGCGCTGGGTGTCATGGCCGTAGAGCAGGCATTGACCTGCGTCCGGGGTTTCTAGGGGATAGCGGTCAAAGCCGAAAACGGCCAGATTAGCCTGACCGGGCTCTCGAGGCAGCGCATCCCGGAGCTGGTAGCAGCGCTGGCAGCGCAGAGCGTGAAGATCTATCGGGTTGAACCGCAAGAGGCCAGCCTGGAGGACGTTTATTTTGCCCTGCACCAGAGGGAGGCCACAGCGCCCGCTCCAACGCAAGAAGCGCAGGAAGTGCAGCCATGAACCGCCGCGCCATTGCCGCCATCGTCCGCAAAGACCTCACGATCGTGTTACAGAGTAAGGCGGTGATGATCCCCATCGTCATTGTGCCGCTGGTTATCTTTGTCCTGCTACCAACCCTGGTCGGGCTGGCTGGGCCGGCGCTGATCAATCTGCCGGGGGGCCAGGAGCAGTTTATGGCCGAACTCCCCGCTGGGCTCAGGGCCGCGCTCGAAGGTCTAAACGCAGCCCAGCAGCCTGTGGTGTTGGTGCTGGTCTACCTTTTTGCGCCCTTATATCTGATCGTTCCCTTGATGGTGGCCAGCGTCATCGCCGCCGACTCGTTCGCCGGTGAAAAGGAGCGCAAGACGCTCGAGGCGCTAATCTATAGCCCCGTGAGCGACCGCGAGCTGTTTGTGGCCAAGCTGCTCTCGGCCTGGCTGCCGGCGGTAGCGGCCGGTCTGTTCGGCTTTATCGTCTACGCCCTGGCCAGTAACCTCGCGGCCTGGGGGGTGATGGGCCGGATCTTCTTCCCGACCTGGATGTGGCTGGCGCTACTGGTCTGGGTGATGCCCGCCGTGGCCGGGATGGGGCTGGGGGTCTCGGTGCTGGTCTCGTCTAAGGTCAAGAGCTTCCAGGAGGCCTATCAGATTGGCGGCGTGGTGGTTGTGCCCGTGTTGCTCCTGGTGGTGGGCCAGATTGCCGGGGTGATGGTCTTTAGCGTCTGGCTGGTGCTGCTTTTGGGCTTGGCGCTGTGGGGTGTAACGGCCATCTTGTGGTGGTATGGCGGCAAGAGCTTTGCCCGCAGCGAGCTGATTGCGCAGTTGTAGCAAAAGTCTTGTTGACTTTTAGGTAAGACTCAATTATATTCTTGACATGACTAATATCTCGGCATAAACTTGCTTGAGGAGGCCGAGGTAGCTGAGGATCATCGAAAGGAGGTGATCGAACTGGCCGCGTAACCGTGACGGCCCTTGGAGGATTTTACAGAACGATTGGGACTCGACCCCAGCAACCTGATTTAGCACAAACCCGACAAGGAGGACCAAGGATGATTCGTAGTTCATGTCTTGCCGCCGTCGCCGCCACAGCGTCGCTGACCGCGCTGCCGGCGGTCGCAGTGAGGCGGCGTCAACCGGAGGATTCATAAAAACGGCCAAACTCAAGGAGTTAGCATGGACATTTTTTACTCGGTTGTACAACGTGCGCACGTCTTGGCTGGTTCGATTGCTCTTCTCAGTTTCCTGTGGGTGTTTATCGAGCTCTACGTTGCGGGTGAGAGATCGCATCTCCCCAGGCTACGAGCCGCCGCTGTCCTGGGTACGGTCTTCCTGGTCGTAACTTGGGTGGTGGGCGGCTACCTGTATGTACAGCTCTTCGAACCGATCGAAGAACGAATCGAAGCCGGGCCGTTCCCCTGGGTCTATGCTGTTCTCTTCGACTGGAAGGAGCACGTTTTCCACTTCTTGCCGTTCGTGGGGCTCTCGATCGCCGTGCTCTTCTCCCAAGTCGGCGACCGAGTTGCTGCGGACGGCGGGCTGAGGCGTGCTGTACTGGTTCTCGCATTTCTTCTGGTGGTTGTGATGGCTCTTCTGGCGGCTGTTGGTGCAACCGTCGCTGCGACGGGTCGGCTAAACCTGATGGAATGACAAGGAGTTGAGGGGATGAATATGAATAGCAACAAGTCGAGACTTCCGGTGTGCGTGCTCCTAGCTACCACCGCTGCTATCGGATTCCTGTTGGTGATGGTGACTTCGACGGTCGCCTTCCCTGGTTTCGAAGATTGGCTCGATGCCATATTCGGGGAAAGCTTCATCGCGATGAGCACTCTCATCACGGTTGTCTTTGCAGCGGCACTGCTTTTCGCCCTCTATGGAAAAATCGTCAAACAACCCGCCGAGCATACACTTGTCACGCACACGACCGTTACCGTCTACGCAGTTCTTGTGGGAGCCGGTGGCGTATTTATGCTGTGGCTCATTAGTTACTTGCTGACTTGAGGATGGCGGTTTTCATTGAGCTTAATCGCTGCGATGGGGTGAGGTGCAAAGATGTCGCTCTCATGCGCCAGCTCGTCGGTGCGGGTAAACAGCAGCCGGGACACCTCACAGCAGCGATAGAGCTCTTCCGGAGCTAGCGCCTTATCCATAATCACCCCTTCACCACCACGAGCGGCCGCAGGCGTGCCACCTTGCGCCCCAGACCGGCCTGATGCACCACTTCGACCACATCGGCGACGTCCTTGTAGGCGTCGGGCATCTCCTCATCGACGGTGGCGCGGCTGGCCGAGCGCACCAGGATCCCTTGCGCCGCCAGTTCGCTGATCAGGTTGCGTGCGCGGGCCTGGCGCTTGGCCTGATGGCGGCTCAGTCGGCGGCCCGCCCCGTGACAGCTCGAGCCGAAACTAAGCTGCATGGCCTCAGCGGTCCCCACCAACACAAACGAGTAGCGGCCCATGTCGCCCGGCACCAGCACCGGCTGGCCGATGCCGCGATAGACCGGCGGCAGGTCGTCCTGGTTGGGGCCAAAGGCCCGCGTCGCCCCCTTGCGGTGGACCAGCACCTCCCGCCTCTGGTGCGTTTCGAACTTAGCGTTGTTGTGAGCCAGGTCGTAGACTATCCGCAGGTCGTGGTCGCGGGGAGTGAAACCGACCTCCTCGAAGGCGGTAGCGACACTGGCAGCGATCCGCTGGCGGTTGGCAAAAGCAAAGTTGGCCGCGGCGGCCATCGCCCCTAAATACGCCGCCCCTTCCGGGCTGTTAATCGGCGCGGCGGCCAGTTGGCGGTCGGGCAGCTCGATGCCGTACTTAGGTGCAGCCTTGAGAAACCGCCCCACGTAGTCGGTGCAGACCTGATGGCCCAGGCCCCGCGAGCCGGTGTGGATCAGCACGGTGATAGTCCCCTCAGCAAGCCCCATCACCGCCGCGGCTTCAGCGTCATAGACGGCATCGACGACTTGCACCTCGAGAAAGTGATTGCCGGAGCCCAACGTGCCGAGCTGTGGCAGACCGCGCTCGATAGCCCGCGCCGAGACCTGCTCGGGGTCGGCGCCGGAAAGCCTCCCGCCCGACTCGATGCGCTCTAAGTCGCTCTCGCTCCCGTAGCCCTGGGCTACGGCAGCACGGGCTCCCTCACGAAGCAGCGCTCCAAGCTCGCGGTGCGAGCGCTTATCGGCCTTACGGGCCGAGCCGACCCCAGCCGGGACATGGCGATAGAGGGCGTTAGCTAGCGCCTCTTGTCTGGGTCTTAGCTCCGCTAGGCTAAGCGACGAAGTGAGCAGGCGCACTCCGCAGTTAATGTCGTAGCCGACCCCACCCGGGCTGACCACGCCACCCTGAGCGGCATCGAAGGCCGCCACCCCGCCGATGGGGAAGCCGTACCCCCAGTGCAGGTCGGGCATGGCCAGCGCCGGCGCGACGATCCCCGGCAGCGCCGCGACGTTGATAAGCTGCCGCAGCGAGGCGTAGTCCTCGGCAGCTAGGTCGGCCAGGATCGTCTCGGAAGCGTAGAACTCCGCGTCCACCCGCATCGCCCCAAACGCCGGAATGCGGTAGCGGTTGGGCGCTAACTCCGTGAAGTGAATCGGCTCCGCCATGCTCGCCTCCTATGCAGGCCGTGTTGGCCCTTAGTATAGCGTGGATAGCGGGTTTTGCCGCGATTGCAGCGAACCCCCGACGCAGCTGTGTTAGAGTTTCCTGCTAGTAATGCCCCGAGTCTTCGACAATATTAACCTCGACTTACTTCCCTCGCTTAGAGAAACCCTGAACGTATCTCACAGGGCTGATTTCTGTGTGGGCTATTTCAATTTGCGGGGCTGGCAGCAGCTTGACGACCTGATTGATAAGGACGGCTTTCAGTGTCGGTTGATGGTCGGCATGACTACGCTTCCCGAGGAGGAACTGCGGCAGGCCCTGCGCGGTTCCGTAGAGGCAGACCTCTTGGACCAGCAGACAGCAATCCGGTTGAAGCGCCGGGTGGCGGAGCACTTCCGGGAGCAACTGACCTTGGGTGTTCCGACGAACAAGGACGAGGTGGCCCTGCGCCGCCTTTCACAGCAGCTCAAGGCTGCGCGTGTGCAGGTCAAACTATTTCTCAGACATGCCCTTCATGCCAAGCTGTACCTCTTGTATCGCCACGACGTGGTAGCCCCCCTGGTGGGGTTTCTGGGATCGAGCAACCTGACCCTTGCCGGGCTGGTGAAACAGGGCGAGTTGAACCTGGATGTGGTGGAACAGGACGCAGCGCAGAAGCTAGCTGCCTGGTTCGAGGAGCGCTGGCAGGACCGGTGGTGCTGGGACATTTCTACCGAACTTGCCCAGATCATTGACCAGAGCTGGGCACGCGAGGTTCTCCCCACGCCGTACCAGGCCTACTTGAAGATGGTCTACCACCTCTCGCAGGAGGCGCGTTCGGGGCTGGCGGAGTTCAACGTGCCGCGAGACCTGGCCGGGGAGCTGCTGGAGTTCCAGGCGGCAGCCGTGCGCATTGCCGCCCATCATCTCAACCGTCGTGGCGGGGTGGTCATCGGTGACGTGGTGGGGTTGGGAAAGACCTTAATGGCCACGGCGCTAGCCCGCGTGATGCAGGAAGACTACCTGACCGATACCCTGGTAATCTGCCCGGTGAACCTCGAGCCCATGTGGCAGGACTACCTGGATAGTTACCGGGTGCTGGGTAGGGTCTTGCCCCTGAGCCGCGTAACCTCCGAACTCAAGGATCTGCGGCGCTATAAGGTGGTGATCGTGGACGAGAGCCACAACCTGCGCAACCGTGAGGCCAAGCGCTTCCGCGCCATTCAGGAGTACATCGCCGAGAACGAGAGCAAGTGCATTTTGCTTTCGGCAACCCCCTACAACAAATCGTACCTGGACATTTCGGGGCAGTTGCGGCTGTTTGTGCCGGAGGACCAAGACCTGGGCATCCGGCCCGAGAACCTGCTGCGCGAGCTGGGTGAGACCGAATTCATCCGCCGTCACCAGGCCTCGGTACGTTCTCTGGCGGCCTTCGAGAAGAGCGAGCACCCCGATGACTGGCGGGAGCTGTTACGGCTGTTCATGGTTCGCCGCACCCGCAGCTTCATCCAGCAGAACTACGCATATTTCGACAGTGACAGACAACGATACTACCTGCTGTTTCAAAACGGCGAGCGCTCCTACTTTCCCACTCGAGTCCCCCGTACCCTGGCCTTTGCCATCAACGACGACGACCCCGCCGACCCCTATGCCCGGCTGTACTCGAGTTCGGTTATCCAGAGCATCAATGGGCTGCATCTGCCCCGCTACGGACTGGGTGCGTATCTGGCTCAGAGGCTGCCCGACCCGCCCACCGCCGACGAAAAGACTATCCTGGGCAATCTCTCCAGGGCAGGCAAGCGGCTGATGGGCTTCTCCCGGACCAACCTGTTCAAGCGCCTCGAGAGCGGCGGCCCGGCCTTTATTCAGTCGCTCGAGCGCCACGCCCTGCGGAACTTCGTGTTCCTGCACGCCATCGAACAGGGCCTGCCCATCCCGCTGGGCACCCAGGATGCAGGCTTGCTCGAAGTGGCCCCGGCGGATGCAAAAGACATTGATCAGGAGTTGGCCCTGCTGCAAGACGAGGAGGGCGGGTTCGAGGTGGGGCTAAAGCTGCCCGAGGCCAGCGACGAGGCTGCCTACCGCGCTCGAGCGGCCCAGATCTATGCAAGGTATGCCGGGGGCCACCGGCGGAGCTTCCACTGGCTGCGCCCGCTCTTTTTTACCCAGAAGCTGCGTGAACACCTGGCCTCAGACGCGCTGGCAGTGCTGGGCTTGCTGCGGCAGTTCGGGGCCTGGCAGCCTTCGCGGGACACCAAGCTCGAGGCCCTCCATACCCTGCTGACCAAGCGGCACCCCATAGAGAAAGTCCTGGTCTTTACGCAGTTTGCCGACACCGTCGAGTATCTAAGCCAGGAGCTGACCAGACGCGGTGTGGGGAAGTTGGCTGGGGTAACCGGGGACAGCGACCAGCCTACCGCACTGGCCTGGCGTTTCTCGCCCAAATCCAACCGTAAGCCAGTCCCGCCCGAGGCAGAGCTGCGCGTCTTGATTGCCACCGATGTGCTCTCCGAGGGCCAGAACCTGCAGGACGCCCACATCATCGTCAACTTCGACCTGCCCTGGGCCATCATCCGACTGATTCAGCGGGCCGGGCGGGTGGATCGTATCGGACAACAGGCCGAGCAGATTCTGTGCTACTCCTTCCTGCCTGCCGAGGGGGTCGAGCGCATCATCGCCCTGCGCTTTAGGGTGCGCGAGCGGCTGCGCCAGAACGCCGAGGTGGTCGGCACCGACGAGGTATTCTTCGAGGACGACCAGAACGATGCGCCGCTGGTGGATTTATACAACGAGAAAGCCGGTCTGCTGGATGGCGACGGCGAGGGCGAGGTGGACCTGGCTTCCTACGCCTACCAGATCTGGCAGAACGCCACCAAAGACAACCCGGCCCTCAAGAAGCGCATCGAGGAGCTACCCAACCTGATCTACTCGGCCCGCCATTACACCGCTGCTCCCCACCATCCCAACGGGGTGCTGATCTATATCAAGACCGCCGAGGACAACGACGCCCTGGCCTGGGTGGACGAGCAGGGCGTGCCTGTCACCATGTCCCAGCTTCGCATCTTGCAGGCTGCCGAGTGCAGCCCCGACACCCCCACTGCCCCGCGCAACCCCGCCCACCACGAGCTGGTGAGGCTGGGTATGAACCACCTGGCGCATGAGGAACAGAACGCCGGTGGTCAACTGGGGCGGCCCTCTGGGGCACGGTTTCGGACCTATGAGCGGCTGAAGCGCCATGCCGCAAAGATCAAGGGCAGCCTGTTCGAGTCGGCCGAGCTTGCCAAAACCATTGACGAGATTTACCGTTATCCGCTACGCGAAACCGCCAAGGACACCCTGAACCGCCAGCTCAAAGCCGGTATTTCCGATGAACAACTGGCCGACCTGGCCATCGCACTCCGATTAGAAGACCGTTTGTGTATAGTCCAGGAAGCAGCAAGCGTGCGTGAACCGCGTATCATCTGCTCGATTGGGCTGGTCAAAGGGTGAAGATGGCCAGCGATATTTCAGCACTGCGGGATAAGCTCCAACAGTTCAGATTCAAGGAGCTCTTCAACGATCTTGGCTGGGACCGCTTAGCAGGTAGACCGCTAACCCTCGAGGTTAACGGGTCTACCTTCTACTTCACACCCGTCGCCGAAAAACGCGGATTTCAAGTTTTTGAGTGCATCTCAGCCGAGATTCCCGATCATGCCACCCGGATGAAACTCGAGCGTGAGCTGGCCCGCCAGGCTTACGAGCATCTAGTGGTTTTTTCCGACGAAAGCCGGACCCAGCAGGTCTGGCAGTGGACACGGCGTGAGCCAGGCAAGCAGTTCGCGCTACGCACCACCCGCTACGCCAAAGGAACCAGTGGGGATGTGCTGCTGCAAAAGCTAGTAGCCCTGGCTGTAAGCATCGAGGAGGAAGAAGCAGGTCTTGGCTTGACCGATGTGGTACAGCGCGCCAGAACAGCCTTCGACGTCGAGCGGGTCACCAAGCGCTTCTACGAGCAGTTCCAAAGGGAGCACGGGGCCTTCTTTGCCCAGGTGAGCGGCCTACCCGAAGAGGCCCGGCGCTGGTACACCAGCCTGATGCTCAACCGGCTGATGTTTGTCTACTTCGTGCAGAAAAAAGGCTTTCTGGATGGCAACCCCAACTACCTGCGCGACCGCCTGCAAAAGGTGCAGGCCCTCCGGGGCAAGGGCAGGTTTCACAGCTTCTACCGCGACTTTCTGCTGGTGCTGTTCCACGACGGGCTGGGCAGCCAGCAGCGCCCTACCGACCCCGAGCTGCGGGCCTTGCTGGGCGAGATTCCCTACCTCAACGGCGGCCTGTTCGAGATTCACCCGCTAGAAACCGAACACACCGGTATCCAGATCCCCGACGAAGCCTTCGAGCAGGTGTTTGCCTTCTTCGAGCAGTACCAGTGGCACCTCGACGACCGCCCGCTGCGCCAGGGCAACGAGATTAACCCCGACGTGCTGGGCTACATCTTCGAGAAGTACATCAACCAGAAGCAGATGGGGGCCTACTACACCAAGGAAGACATCACCGAGTACATCGCCAAAAACACCATCCTGCCGCACATTCTGGAGACCACCCGCCAGGGCTGCCGGGTAGCCTTCGAGGGCCAGGGCAGCCTGTGGAAGCTGCTGCAACAAGACCCCGACCGCTACATCTACCAGGCCGTGCGGCGCGGGGCCGACCACCCCGAGGCCCAGTTGCCCGAGTTCGTGCAAAAAGGGATGCGCGACCCCGAAGCGCGGATGTTCGACAAGCGCTACAACCTGGGCCAGGCCGACCTGAAAGACCCCGAGGGCAGGCCCCTCACCCTGCCCACCGAGACCTGGCGCGAGTACATTACCCGGCGGCAGCGCTACCACAGCCTCAAGGCCAAGCTGAGTGCGGGCGATAGGTTCGACAAGCTCACTACAAGGGTGCAAAACACCTCCGACCTGATCACCCTGAACCTGAACATCCGCCAGTTCGCCCAGGACGTGCTGGACAGCGCCGAAGGGGCCGACCTGGTGCGCTCGTACTGGAAGGCCCTGAGTGAGATCCGGGTGCTCGACCCCACCTGCGGCTCGGGGGCTTTCCTGTTTGCCGCCCTGAACATCCTGCAACCCCTCTACGAAAGCGCCCTGGACAAGATGGAGGCCCTGGTCTCCGAGGCCGATGCGGCGGGCAGCACCCAGAAGTACCCCGACTTCCGCCGCACCCTGGCCGAGGTTGCCAAGCATCCCAGCGAGCGCTACTACGTGCTCAAGAGCATCGTGGTGAACAACCTCTACGGTGTGGACATCATGGAGGAGGCCACCGAGATCGCCAAACTGCGCCTCTTTTTGAAACTGATGAGCCAGATCGAGCACCCCGGCCAGATTGAACCCCTGCCCGACATAGACTTCAACATCCGCGCCGGCAACGCCCTGGTGGGCTTCGCTACATTAAAAGAGATCAGCGATTCGTTCAGCGGGCGGCTAGACTACGGCGATTTCGAGAAGGAGATCGTCGAGAAACTGGACGATGTCGAGTCCCTGTTCAAGCAGTTCCGCCTGCAACAAACCACTCACGGCGGCGCAGTCACCCCCGCCGACAAACAAACCCTGCGCCAGCGCCTGCAAGCCCTGGACGAAGAACTCAACCGCCACCTGGCCGCCCAGTACGGCATAGACCCCAAAAAACCCGCCGATTACCAAAAGTGGAAAGAAAGCCACAAGCCCTTCCACTGGTTCGTGGACTTCTACGGGATTATGAGCGGGGGTGGGTTTGATGTGATTATCGGGAATCCGCCTTATGTGGAGTACAGCAAAGTCAAAAAGGAATATGTTGTTAGGGAGTATGTCGCCGAAAGCTGTGGTAACCTATACTCGCTCGTTATGGAACGTAGTTTTAACCTTAGCCTTGGTGAAGATTTGCTCACAGATTTGTGGAAGAATGCGACAAAGCGTCACCGTCAGAGGCAAGGAGGCGCCCAACAGTTAGAAGTGAATTTCAATGTCGGACTATCTAAACCCATCATCGACGAAATCGACCGCGTTCTCGCCCAGCACTACGGCTTCACGCCCGAGGAACTCGACTTCATCATCAACTACGACATCAAGTACCGCATGGGCGACAGCTTGTCTGAAGGCGACGGCTCATGATCTATCGAGTCGTTTTCAAACCGCGCGCCATCAAAGACCTCGAGCGCTTGCCGGATAAGGACCAGCGGCGTGTGTTGGAGGCGATCGAGAGGATGCGGGACAACTTGACCGGCGATGTCAAGAAGCTGGCCAACTTAACGCCGGAGTATCGGCTTCGTGTAGGTAGCTACCGCGTGCTTTTCGAGGTCGAGGATAATGAGGTTGTCATCTACCGCGTTCAGCAGCGCAAGGACGTTTACAGGTAAAGGAGCATCATGACGCTGAAATTACACCCGGAATACCTGGTCAAGGACGGCAAGAAGCAGTTCGTTGTGCTCCCTTATGAGGAGTTCGAGGCGTTGCAGGAGCTGCTGGCGGACGCTCAGGACTTGATCGATCTACGTGAAGCGAAAGAGGCGGAAGGCGACGCGACGACGACGCCTCTGGAGGATGTGAAAAGGCTTTTGGGCTTGAATCATTCATGACGCTTCCCTATCCTGAAGTCACGGACGAACTGCTCGCCGAAGCGGTCAGGCGCATGCTGGCCGTCGGCGCTCCCATTAAGATCGTGCTCTTCGGCTCAAGGGCCAGGGGTGAAGCGAGGCCGGATAGCGACTTGGACCTGCTGGTCATAGAGGAGTCCGACTTGCCCCGCTACAAACGGTCCGGGCGCTATCGGCAGGCGCTTCTGGGCCTCTTTCCTTCCAAAGACATCGTGGTATGGACCCCACAGGAAGTCAGAGAGTGGCAGGCCATCGACAACGCATTCATCACTGCCGCGCTGCGAGAGGGGGTGGTGCTTTATGAAAGATAGCGCCGAGCACGCCAGGGGCTGGTTCATGAAAGGGGACAGCGACCTCTCTGCCGCTGGGCAGATATTGAGCGGACCAGGCCCCTATGATACGGCCTGTTTTCACGCGCAGCAGGCCGTCGAGAAGTACCTCAAGAGCGTGCTCGCCCTTCATGAACAAGCTATTCCTCGGCCGCATGACGTCGAGGAACTCGCACGTCTTTGTGAGGCGCTGGACTCTTCCTTAAAAGCCGAGCTATCGAGTCTAAACTTGGCGGAGTTGAGTGACTATGCGGTCATCCTTCGCTACGACAGCGAGTTTTGGCCTGAACGTGAGGTTGCCCAGGAGGCCGCGCATCTGGCTACCATTGTCCGGTCGGTTGTTTTATCAAGACTCCCGGCGAAGGTCAGGCCATGACCCAGCTCGAGCCCTCCCACCCAAACTTCCCCGCCGGCCTGGCAGACTGGGGCTTTGAGCAGCTGACCGGGCTGGGAAACCTCGAGCTGCTCCATCAGCCGTTGGTGGGGGTGGTCTCTTCGCGCCAGTGCCCGGCCCGGCTGATTATTGCTGCGCAGGACTGGGCAAAGACGGCCAGAGCGCAGGGGCTGGCGCTGGTGGGGGGTTTCCACTCGCCGGTGGAGCAGGAGATTCTGCGGGTAGTGCTGAAGGGTACAGGGAGTGTGGTGCTCTGTCCGGCGCGGGGGCTGGGGGGGATGCGCCTGACCGCCGAGCTTGACAGGGTGCTCGAGGCCGGACGACTGCTGCTGGTCTCACCCTTCGGCGATGGGGTTCGAAGGGCGGACAGCCGTAGGGCCGAGCGGCGCAACCGGCTGGTGGTGGCGCTGGCCTCGAGGCTCTTGGTAATCCATGCGGCACCGGGTGGGGCTACCGAGCAACTGGCAAGGCTGGCTGCCTCGAGAGGGAAGGCGCTGGAGCAGCTCCCAGCTCTCTCTCCCTAATCCGAGAAACGCCCGCCAAACCCCCATCGGGGCCAACCGAGTTTGAGGCACGAGCTGCTCCACTGGCGGTGCGGGTTAACCTTACGACGATCTTGCCGAACGAAGTCGCAGCCCTGGGCCATTAGACAAAGCGTAGCGACGGCGAGCAGCAAAGATGTTTGTCCATAACACCTAAACATCCAAGACCACCCGCGCCCGCCAGTTTCCATTCTCCTGCACCAGCTTTAGCCCGTGATAGGTAGCCCCCTTGACCTCACCCTGCCAGCCGTGCGCTTCAACGTCCAGCGGCGCACAGTTCAGCAAGGCCGCCAGATGGTAGCCAGCAGGTGCGGCGCTTACCGCTACGGCGCTTTGCACTGGCAGTAGCCCGTGGGTCTGAACAAGGTAGAGCAGCTCGTCAAGCCAAGCGACCAGCAAGCCCTCGAGCGACTCGGCCTCTAGGGTTATGGACCTTGGGATCGACCCCTCACGCGACGGGCAAGACACCAAAAGCTCCAGCAAGGCCCGCCGGGCGGCGTCAAAGAGCGCATTCAGGTCGCCGGCCGTCAGCTCAAAGCCCACATCGGCGGTGTGCTCGAAGTGGCGGATCACCTGCCTAGTTTAACGCCTACAGTGCCGCCTGGATAAAGACCAGCACAAACAGCGCCACCGTCTCAACGATGCCGATCACCATCAGGTAGTTGCCAAACCCCTGGCCGGTTTCGCCTAGCGCATCGGCCGCTGCCGCGCCGGCCTTGCCCTGATACCAGGCCGACCCGGCCATGGCCAGGCCGCCGAACAGCCCGATGCCGATCATGGCCGGCCAGCTCACCATATCGCCGGCAGCAGCAGCCTGCTCAGCAGCGCCGATTACGGTATTCATCAGGATCATACCGTAGATGGTCTGCGACAAGGGCGCCCCGACAAAGGTCAAAAGGATAAACGGCGCCATCCGGCCCTGGGCAAAACAGCGCTTCCACACACCGATCGCCGCCATGCCGGCGGTGCCGGTGCCGAGCGCTGAGCCGAACGCCGCGAGGCCGAGCACCGCCGCGGCGCCGGCTTTGCCGAAGGCTGCCATTAGCTCAGGGTCCATTTACGTCTCCTTTACGTCAGCTCGTGGCAAGCGTGTACCGGCGAGCTTGAGAAGCGGTATGACTGCCAAATTGTTACTGTCATTGCGCCCCCAAAGTCGAAGGGGAAGCAATCTCGATTTGGGTAGATGCGGGAAACGCCAATGACGAGGTTGCTTCGCCTCGCAAGCTCGGCTCGCAACAACAAGGAGGAGCATCAGGCCACCTCACGCCGCGCCTTGCGCGCAAACGGGCGATAGGGGCGGCCACTCCAGGACATCCCCAAGTGTCCGGCAAACTCCAGGGTGTTAAGCCTCACGCCGTGAACCAGCACCCCCATGGCGGCCAGCAGGATATTGAGAGTGTGACCAAAAAACAAGATCAGCGCGGCAAGGATGCTCGCCAGGAGCCCGCCCGCCCCGGCCGCTAAAGCCATCTCGTTAAATGCCGAGGCCACCGCATAGGTCGCGGCGCCGACCGCGAACAGCCGCACATAGGAGATAACGTCGACAAAGTTGTTGACCAAGGTCAGCGGCAACATGGCGTGGTTAAACCACTCGTGCTTGAGCTGCCGCCAGGGGGTCATAAAAACCACGATCAAGGCCACGCCGACCGCCAATAATGGCAGTATCGCCTCGGGGAAAGGCGCCCCCAGGACCAGCGTGCGGGCCAGGAAAAACATCGACCAGGTGGTGAGAATCCAGCCAACCTGGGCCAGGGCGCGGCTGCTCGGAAAAAAGCGCACCACGTTCCAGCCGTGCGCCAGCGTAAGGTGAACGGCTCCAATAATAAAACTCAGCAGGATGATATTCTCCTGCTCGAGCAACCACGTGACTTTCAGCAGCTCGAGCGGGGCGGGAATAGCCGGTACGCCAAAGTAGTTCCCGGTTAGCACGCCCCACACCATAGTGGCGACACTCAACAGCTTGAGCAGCGAAAAGAGGTTTTTCGGCGCTTGCGGGTAGCGCCGTTGTCCCCATAGGGTCAGCAGCAAAAAGAGCAGCCCGTAGCCCGCGTCACCAACGATCATGGCGAAAAACAGACTGAAGAAAATCAAAAACGGCGCGCTGATATCGACCTGGTCGTAGCCGGGGATCACCCCCAGAAAGGACATTACCGGCTGGATGGGCTTAACCCAACGCGGGTTCTCGATCTTGGTGGGGACTTCGTTGGGGTTACTGACCTCCTCGATCAATAGCCCCCAGCCGCGGGCTTCGGCTAGCGCTTGCACTTGCGGAACGTCGCGCTCGGGGCAGAAGCCGCGCAAATAGGCCAGCGTCCCTATCACCGTCATGGTGGCTCTGGCCTCTTCGAAGTGGAGCTTATCCTCAGTACGGTCAGCCAGCAGTTTGACCGCCTCTAAATGTCCGGCGAGGACGGTCAACTCGTTTTTGATACGGGTGACTTCGCGCTCAACCTCAAGGAGTTGCCGAGCCAGGCTGGCAGGAGAGGTGTCCGGCATGGGCACCTCCTCGAGTATCTCCGCCTGTGCTACCGCCGCCACAGGGCCTACCAGCACCAGATAGCGCTGCCTGCGGTCACGCGACAACTCCACCAAGGCTGTACCGTCAGGAGGCTCAAAGGCTTGGCGCACGGGAAGGCGGAACAGCCGGACGCCGATCCCCTGCGCCTCAAGCAGGCGGATAGCCTCGGGCTCGAAGTTGCCGAACGGCGCTAAACGCTCCTGCTCGAGCAGCAGCTCGAGCCGGGTATCGTTTAAGCCGCTTAAGCGCTCAGTCAGGCGCCGTACCTCGGCCACGATCTCCGGTGGCTGGAGCCGCATACTCGTACCCGTAGGCTTAGCTTCGCTCGCCGGCAACCCGGACAACACCTCGGCGACACGCCTGACCTCCTGCCATCGGGCGCGGATGGCAGTTATCGCCTCCTCATCAGGTGGCGGCGCAGCGGCCAGGTGCATCACGCCCAGGTCTTGCAGCACCTCTAAGGCGGCGGTCTGCTCATTTTTTAACACCACCAAAGTGAGCTGTTTCATGGGGACGATCACGCCGCACCATCCCCTACCGCCTTGGCCTTGGCGATTTTGGCCCGCACCACCTCGGCGGCTTGCAAGTCCCCCAGAGCGATGCGGATGATGCGGATGTTGTCGCGCGCCTCGGGGATCTTGACCTTCTCAAACAGGTTCACGCGCTGCGTAGTCACCCGTAGCTCAGCGCTGAGCAGATGGTGCTGTTCGTTTAGCACCCGGCGCCTAAGTTGCAAGGTGAGGACGGCCTTGAGCGCTTCAAGCGCGTCATCAAGCCAGCTAGGGGTCAGGTGCAAGTCGGGCACTGTCTCTTGCCACGCCACCTGCTCTAAGGTGGGCACGGCGACCCCGGCGATGTTCTGTTCGCCATATTGTACGGCCTCGAGCTTGAGGTGCTGGCTCAAGGGCTGCGGCTCGGCGAAGAGCTTGATCCAGTCGGCCAGCTGGCGGCGCAGCCGCGTCTCTTCGTCGCTGAGCTTGCTCATATCGATCTCGACCTGCCGCAGCTCGAGCTGAAGCTGCTGCTTTTTTAACAGCAAAGTCGGCAGGTAGCGCTCAAAACGGGCCAAGGCGTCGCGCTGGCGCTTAAACTCCTGCTTGCTGGTCTTGATCCGGGCCATAGCTACACCTGCGGCCAGTACTTGGCCACCAGCGCGCTTGGCAAGCCGGTCTGAGCCGGTTCGAAACATTCGGCCAGGACGCGCCAACCTTCATTCAGGGCGGCCTCTAGCGGCAGCTGTACGCGCAAGTCCATCAGCCGTGCCTCGAACTGACCGCCGTAGCGCAGTAGTTGCTGATCCCAGCGGCTCATGCGAAAGCCCATCGCCTGCTTCTCCAGGGTCTCGCGGTAAGCAGCATAGAGCTGGATCATGGTGTTCATGATGGCGCGGTGGTCGTCGCGGGTCTGGCCGTTAACTAGCTGCTTCAAGCGGCTTAGGCTGCCGAACGGCTCGATCCTGCCGCCGCGCAGATAGAGCTGCCCTTCGGTGATATAGCCGGTATTGTCCGGCACCGGGTGGGTGACATCGTCGCCGGGCATGGTGGTGACTGTCAGGATGGTAATCGCGCCCGCCCCCTCAAAGTCGACCGCCTTCTCGTAGCGCGCTGCTAGCTGACTATAGAGGTCGCCGGGATAGCCGCGATTGGAGGGGATCTGCTCCATGGTGATGGCGACCTCTTTTAACGCATCAGCAAAGTTGGTCATGTCGGTCAGCAGCACCAGCACGCGCTTGCCCTGCAAGGCGAACCGCTCGGCTACCGCCAGGGCCATGTCCGGCACTAACAGGCTCTCGACCGTGGGGTCGGCGGCGGTATGGATAAACATCACCGTGCGGGCCAGCGCCCCGGCCTGCTCGAGCGTGTCGCGGAAGTAGAGGTAGTCGTCAAACTTTAGGCCCATCCCCCCCAGCACGATCACCTCAACCTCGGCCTGTAGGGCGATGCGGGCCAGCAGCTCGTTGTAAGGCTCGCCCGCTACCGAAAAGATGGGGAGCTTCTGGCTCTCCACCAGGGTGTTGAAAACGTCGATCATGGGGATACCGGTGCGCACCATGGTGCGGGGGATGATCCGCTTAGCGGGGTTGACCGACGGGCCGCCGATGTCGATGTACCCCTGGTCTAGCACCGGCCTCCGGTCGCGGGGGCGACCCGCGCCATCGAAGACTCGGCCCAGCAACGCTGCCGAGAACGGCACCTGCATGGGTCGGCCTAGCAAGCGCACCCGGGCGCTAGTGGGAATGCCGCGGCTGCCGGCAAAGACTTGCAGGTAGGCCCGCCCCCCCTCCAGCCGGATCACTTGGGCCAGCGAACTGCCCATGGGCCAGCTAACCAGCGCCAGCTCGCGGTAGGTAGCGTCGCCGGCCTGGATCATCAGCACGTTGCCGGCGATCCGCTCAAGGCGGG
>JAGXSO010000075.1 GCA_018333775.1 Truepera sp. | reverse complement strand
ACCAGCCGCCGAAGACCATCGCTTATCGCCCCTCCCAAGTAGCATCCCTAACCGCGCTGGACGTGCCCTTAGACGCACAGCGGCGCTTTCTGACAGCGCTCGGCTGCCGCATTGCGGAAGGCCCGGACACCTGGCAGGTGAGCGTGCCGAGCTGGCGCTTCGACCTCGCTATCGCCGAGGACTTAATCGAAGAGGTCGCCCGGCTCCACGGCTACGAACATCTCCCCAGCAGCCTGCCGAAGATCGACTTTATCCCGGCGGAGTCAGACGTTACCCACCGGGGCCTGCGCAGCTTGCTGGTCGGCATGGGGCTGCAAGAGGTCATCACCTATGTCTTCTCGAGCGACGAGGAGCTTGGGCGCGCCGCCGCGCCCGCCGCCGCAGTACGGCTGTTGAACCCGCCCGGCGCCGAGCGGAGTGTACTGCGCACCGCGCTCTACCCCAGCCTGTTGGGGGTAGCCCGGTCTAACCACACCCTTACCGGCTTGGCGCTCTTTGAGATCGGCCATGTCTTTAGCGAGCGCGAAGAGGAGCGGCTTTGCATCTTGCTCCAGGGCTGGTGGACCAAGGCGGGTTGGCTTCCTGGTCAGCGCGCCGATTTTTACGTCTTAAAGGGGCTCTTGGACAAGCTGGCACAAAGCCTGGGCAGCCAGCTTAAGGTGGCTCCTACCAGCCACCCGGCCCTCCATCCGGGTGTCAGCGCAGCCGTCCATTGGAACGGCCAAGAGCTAGGCGTCATGGGTAAGCTCCATCCCGAAGTCGCGGCGCGCTACGAGCTGTCCGAGGTCTATCTGGCCGAGCTGACCCTGCCGCTATCCATAGCTAAGATCGACTTTGTTGACATTAACCGCCAGCCCCACGCCGAGCGCGATCTGGCCGTCCTGGCACCGCTCGAGCTAGCCTATGCCGAGCTCGAGCGGCTGGTTGCCACTAGCGCCGGGCCGTGGCTGGAGTCCATTGCTCCCTTCGATGTTTATCAGGGCGAGCAGCTCCCGGCAGGACAGCGCAGCCTGGCCTTACGGCTAAAGTTCCGCCATCCGGAGCGCGCCCTGCGGGACGAAGAGGTCGACGCCACTATGACCGATATCATTTCCACCTTGCGCCAATCCGGCTATGATATCCGCAGTTGACGCCGACGCGGAAACCCCATGAACTGGATCGACCTCCTCTGCCTCATGATTATTGCCAGCAGCGCTGCGCTCGCTGCCAAGCGCGGGTTAAGCGGCCTGCTGATCGGTGTTGGCGCGCTGCTCCTGTTCCCACTGCTGCTCTGGTTGGCCCATTTAAGCCAGCTGCTGGCGCTGGCGCTGGCGCTGCTGCTGGGGCTGGCGCTCGGTTTCGTGGGGCGCCACATGGCGCGGCGTAACGGCCCGGTCAGCCCCAGCCATGCCGCCCTGGGAGGCATCGGGGGCTTCGTGCTGGGGACGCTGCTGACACTCAGCCTGGCGTCCTCACTACCGATCGAGCGCGACATTAACAACCTCCTGGTCTATCCGCCGCGCACCCTGGCGGCGCCGATCAGCGGTGCTCTGCCTGGGTCCCAGTTTGTCCTGGTCGGGCGCACCATCTTGCTCTATCCGCTGCTCGATCCAGCCCTGTTCGCGCCGGGGCAGCGCGGACTTTATGCTAGCCTGCACCGTTTTCTGGTGTTCGGTAGGCCATGGGAAGTGAGGTAAAGCTATGTGTGGCATTGTCGGCTATGTAGGACATCGCCAGGCGGCTGAGGTGATTCTCGACGGCCTAAAAAGGCTCGAATACCGCGGCTACGACTCGGCAGGGTTAGTCATCAGCGATGTGAAGCGCGTGCTCAACGTTATGAAGCGCGCCGGCAAGCTCAAGGTTCTCAGCGATGCCTTCCGCACCCAGCCGCTTGTCGGCACGCTCGGCCTCGGGCATACCCGCTGGGCCACCCACGGCAAGCCCAACGACATCAACGCTCACCCTCACCTTTCCGAAGACGGCAAGTTAGCGGTGATCCATAACGGCATCATCGAGAACTACCTTCCGCTGAGGGCGCGCCTCAGCGCTGAGGGGCACACCTTTGCGTCAGAGACCGACACCGAGGTGCTGGTCCATCTGATCGAAGCCCACTACCAGGGCGACCTAGTCGCGGCGGTGCAGGCCGCGCTGCGCGAGGTCCACGGCGCCTACGCCATCGTAGTCTCGCACGCCGAGCACGAGCTGATCGTAGCGGCCAGGGCTACTAGCCCGCTGGTGATCGGCTTAGGCCAGGGCGAGAACTTTGTAGCTAGCGACGTGCCGGCCTTGCTCCCCTACACCCGTGAGGTGGTCTTCTTGCGCGACGGCGACATGGCGCTGTTAGCTAAGGACGGCGTCACGGTGACCGACTTCGGCGGCGTGGTGCTAAGACGGGATAGCGCCATTATCGACTGGGATGCCGAAGCGGCGGAAAAGGGCGGCTATCCGCATTACATGCTCAAAGAGATCTTCGAGCAGCCGGTGGTGCTGCAAAACACCCTCGGCGGGCGGTTAGCGGCTAACGGCACCGATGTCACGCTCGAGCTCTCGCTAGACCCCACCAGCTTTAACCGGGTAGTTATTACCGCCGCCGGGACCGCCTACTACTCGGGCTTAGTCGGCGAATACTTAATCGAGAAGTTGGCCCGCCTGCCGGTCGAGGTCGAGGTGGCCAGCGAGTTCCGCTACCGCGAGCCGGTCATCGACAGCCGGACGCTGGTGGTGGTGGTGTCGCAATCGGGCGAGACTATCGATACCCTGGAGGCGCTGCGCGAGGCCAGGCGGCAAGGCGCCCACACCTTGGCTGTTCTGAACGCCAAGGGCTCGTCGATCAGCCGCGAAGCCGATGACGTCTTGTACATCCACGCCGGGCCCGAGATCGGCGTGGCCAGCACCAAGGCTTATATGGCGATGCTAGCCGCCTTTGAGCTGTTAGCCATCTGGCTGGGTCGGGCTCGCGGTACCCTCTCTGACGCCCTGGCCGCCGAGCTGATCGCCGAGCTGCGCCACACCCCCGCTCTGGTTGAAGCCGCCCTCAAGGCCCGCGAGCAGGTCGCCGCCATCGCCGAAGCCTTTAAGGGCAAGAGCGACTATCTCTTCTTGGGGCGCGGCATCAACTTCCCCACCGCCCTGGAGGGGGCGCTCAAGCTCAAGGAGATCAGCTATATCCACGCCGAAGCCTACGCTACCGGCGAGATGAAGCACGGCCCGATTGCGCTGATCGACGACGATATGCCGGTAGTGGCTATCGCTACCGCCTCAGCGCTCTATGACAAAACCGTCTCCAACATCCAGGAGGTGCGCGCTCGCGACGGCATCGTAATCGCGCTAGCCAGCGAGGGCGACGAAGCCATTAAGGCCCACGCCGACTACGTTATTACCGCCCCGCGCACCATGGAGCTGATCTCGCCCATGGTCAACGTGGTGCCGCTGCAACTGCTGGCCTATGAGACCGCCGCGCGCTTAGGGCTAGATGTAGACCAGCCGCGCAACCTGGCCAAGAGCGTGACGGTTGAATAACGGCAGCCGATGACCGGCCTAATGATGGTCAGGTCGCTCCCTGGCTCAAGTCTTCTTGCCTCCGAAATTACTCGGGCGAAGCCTTAAACTCGGGGCGATTCAAAAAGCGCAGGAACCTGGTAGGATATCTTGGGGAACATTCCTGGAGGACGGCCCGTTCTGTAAGCTGGCGCAGGCGCTCTTCGAGGTTCTCCCGCGTGATCTGGAGGACTGGCAAGTGGTGGCGCTCTGCTTGGCGAGCGCCAGACGCTGCGCACGGCGTACAGGGACGCGCAGAGCGAACTTTTCCGGGAAGGGTGAGGAGCTGCCGCCGCCTGTGAACAGTCAGATCCAACAAATTCTTGCGGAATACCGGGCACGCCTCGCCACGCTCCTGGGCGACAATTTGGAATCTGTTGTGCTGTATGGTTCCCGGGCCCGCGGCGATGCTGAAGAGGGATCGGACATCGATGTCCTATGCGTGATGAGGCGGCCTTTCGACTACGGCGAGATGATCGAGCGGACCTCCGAGGCGACGGCGGAGATCAGCCTCAAGTACGACGTGGTAATATCCAGGGCCTTCGTGACTCGCGATGACTACAGGTTTCGGAAGACCCCCTTTCTCACGAATGTGCGTCGGGAGGGCGTTGCGCTATGAGCACCGATGATATTCAGGCCTTGCTAGGCAAGGCAAAGGAAAGCCTTGAGGTGGCACAGGACATCCTGCGAAGCGGCCATGAAGATTTCGCAGCGTCGCGGGCCTACTACGCGATGTTCTACGTTGCCCAAGCCCTTCTGCTCGAACTCGGGCAATCCTACAGCAAGCATTCTATGGTAATCTCGGCCTTCGGCCGCGAGTTCTCGAAGCCCGGAATCCTTGATCCCAAGTTTCACCGCTGGTTGATCGATGCCCAGGACTTACGAAACATTGGGGACTATGGAGTAGGCACGCGTGTGCCCAAGGAAAAGGCTGAATCTGTCTGTGCCTGGGCGCGGGAATTCGTGGAAGTAGCCGAATGTTACCTCAGACAAAAGGGGGGCGGCTGAAGATGAGCGAGCTGAAGCCTTGGTACACGGTTACGACGCCGCATGAGGACATCCGCGAAGGCCGTCTCGCCGCGGGCGCCATAGCGATCTCGCGGGCACTGATCTGCGCCCCCTGATATTCGATGAGCTTAAAGTCGGCCTCGCGCACCATGGAGCTGATCTCACCACTGGTTAACGTGGTGCTGCTGCAACTGCCGGCCTACGAGACTGCTGCCCGGCTGGGGTTAGATGTGGGTCAGCCGCGCAATCTAGCTAAGAGCGTGACGGTGGAGTAGTGGCGAACCAAGAACTTTAACAAGGCGCCTTTCGGGATTGTCTAACGCTGACAAACCAGGGGGGCGACTACCCAGGTGCCCCCTTGGTGTCTTGCTCACAGGGCCTTTGCTGGCGGTGGCGCGCAGCTCGAGCGCCGTATCATCACCCCCGGAAGCCGACGACGAATTATCCGGTCTGGGTGCCTGTGCTCCATCAGGGAAAACAGGATTTCGACGGCTTTCCGGCCCATCTCTTGCACCGGTTGCTCGATCACGTCGATGGGTGGTGTGACCAGTCTAGTCCAGGGGTAGTTGTCAAAGGTCAGCAGCGAGATATCTTGCGGGATTAGCAGGCCGCGTTCGCGAATGGCTCGAAAAGACCCTTGTGCTAAGTTGCCCGTAAGCGAAAACAGCGCCGTCGGCCTGGGCTCGAGATCAAGTAAGTAATGCGTGAGCTGGTACCCTTCGGATTCGTCAAAGCGGATGACCTTGGCATACTCGGCAGGCACATTTAAGCCCACGTGGCGCATCGCTTCAGGAAACAACAACGACCGCTCTTCGTTATTGATCACTTCGTCGAAGGTTCCTAATGGAGCGATCAACTCGTGCCCTAGCTCCCGTAAGTACCTTACCCCGTCAAAGACGCACTGGCGGTTATCGAGCATGACATGGCTATAGGGGCTGTCAGGATAAAAGCGGTCGATCTCCACGATAGCGATACCGGCTAAGCTCATGCGTTGCAGGTAGTCAAGGTTTGATTCGCCGTAGCCGGAGCGAAGCAGCAGTCCCCGAACTTTTTGACCAAAAAACTGCTTGAGGTGGACCGCTTCTACATCGGTGCGGTACTCGTTGTCCGCAATGATCAAGTTATAGCCGTGTAACCTCACCTGGTAGGCGATAGCTCGCGTCAACTCGGCAAAGAACGGCTCGACAATATTGCCGACGACCAGCCCGATCGTGTTGCTGTGACCCCGCCGTAGCGCTGTAGCAATCAGATCGGGCTCATAGTTGAGTGCGCTGATGGCCTGCCGAACTCGTGCCAAAGTGAGCGTCGCCACCCGGGCGGGGTCGCGGATAGCACGCTTGGCCGTGGTAGGTGATACCCCAGCCAGTTTGGCAACATCGTTAATCGTTGGCACGTAGGCATGATAGCAGATGGTTCTAGCCCGATAAATTAAGCGCCTCACGAACACCGCGCCAGCCATCTCGACAGAATTCCAATTCCGACATGTCTTGACAGCGGCATCGCCATCATGTATGCTTATGGCCACGAGGCCATAGCTCCGTGCTACCCACTTTTATTGCCTTAGTCAGCCAAGGTTGCTTTTGCTTTGCGCAACCCGAAAGGGAGGTGAGGTTGATTTTTTAGTGGCCACGTGGCCGCTAAGTACCGGTCTAGGTTCATTCTTATGCACTCAGGAGGAACGATGAAACGTTGGTGGCTTGCCTTATTGGTGATGTTCAGCTCGCTCGCCTTCTCGCAAACCACGGTGACCATTGCCACTGTGAATAACCCTGACATGGTCATCATGCAAGAGTTAAGCCGCGTCTTCGAGGCGCAAAACCCCGATATTCGCTTGCAATGGCTGGTCCTGGACGAAGGCACCTTGCGTTCGCGCGTTACGGTCGATGCCGCTGCCGGTAGCGGCGCGTTTGACGTGGTGACCGTCGGGTCCTACGAAACAGCCATGTGGGGTGCCATCAACTGGCTCGCCTCCATTTCCGCACTGGCCGAGCAGTACCCCGAGGTCGCGGCCAATTACGATTTCGAAGACATCCTCCCTGCCATACGCGCTGGACTTTCGTACCAGGATGAGCTGTTCGCGGTTCCGTTCTACGGCGAGTCGAGCTTCACCATGTACAACAGGCGTCTGCTCGACGCAGCGGGACTGACTATGCCCGAGCGGCCGACCTGGGAAGAGGTTCGCGAAATTGCGTGCGCAGTACATGACCCCGCTAACGGTGTTAACGGCATCGTGATGCGCGGAAAGCCGGGCTGGGGCGACAACATGGCCCCCATTACCACGGTCATCAATACCTTCGGTGGCCAGTGGTTTGACGCCGAGGGGCGCCCACAGATTAACAGCCCTGAATGGGCAGCAGCCCTTACCTTCTATCGCGACATGGTGCAGCAGTGCGGCGCACCAGGCGTAACCGGCATCTCCTTCCCCGAAGCGCTGGCGCTGATGTCCCAGGGCAGAGCCGCCATCTGGGTTGATGCCACGGTAGCCGCAGGCTTCCTGGCCAACTCTCCGGCCGGCCCCGACATGGCATATGCGGCAGCGCCGGTCGGCCCGGTAGCCAAAGGTAATCAGTGGCTGTGGTCGTGGAACTTGGCCATCCCACAGACCTCTGATGCCAAAGCCGCAGCCTTCCGCTTCGTGATGTGGGCAACTTCAAAGGACTACATCGAACTAGTCGCAGCGGAACGCGGCTGGGCCCAGGTACCTCCTGGTACGCGCATTTCCACCTACGAACGGGCTGAGTACCTGGAAGCTGCGCCCTTTGCTTCGCAGGTCTTGCAGGCTATCCAGAGTGCCGACCCTCTCAATGCCACCGCGCGGCCTCAGATCGCTCCAGGCATCCAGTTCGTGCAGATCCCCGAGTTCCAGGGTATTGGCAACGACGTAGCCCAGATCGTCAGTGAAATCCTAGCGGGCGCCATCTCCGTGGAGGCGGGCCTAGCTCGAGCCCAACGCTTAGCCGAAGAGGCTATGCGAGACGCCGGATACTTCTAGCTACACCAGGAGAGAAGGGGCTGCCTTGGCAGCCCCCCTTAGCTAGGCCGACCGCCCCATAGCTGACGCCGATAGTTAGGGGCGCAGGGCTACTATAAGGAGTCGCGCGTGAATGGCGAAATCATCGCAGCCCCAAACCTACAACCTGAGGTACGCCGCCGTCCCCATGAAGGCCGGAAGTTCCTCTCTGTTCCCGGCATCCTTTTTCTTATCATCGTCACTCAGGTCCCTTTTGCCCTGACGATCTATTTCAGCTTCACCGGCTGGAACCTATTAAGGCCAGATAGCCAAAGGTTTCTTGGCTGGGAGCGCATGTGGAATAACTATAGCTGGATTCTTAGGAACCCCGACTTCTACATTGTCATCAAGAACACCGTGGCCTTGACCGTATCCGTCGTTATCGTCACCTTCATCCTCGGCATGCTGCTCGCGCTACTCATGAACCGCCGCTTCCCCGGCCGCGGGCTGGCCCGCACCATGCTGATCAGCCCATTTTTGATTATGCCGGTCGCCGCTGCGGTGTTGTGGAAAAACCTGATGCTCGACCCCTCGTTCGGCCTCTCTGCCTGGCTGCTGCCGCTGTTTGGGCTGCCGAGCGTCTTTCTCCTCCAAGAAGCGCCCATGGCCACGATTATCGGTATCGTGTCGTGGCAGTTTACCCCCTTTGTCATGCTCATCCTCTTGGCAGGCCTACAATCGCTCCCCGACTCCACCCGCGAGGCTGCCTGGCTTGACGGCGCCGGCCCAGTTGCTATGTTTCGCTTCATCATCTTACCTCACTTGCGGCGCTTTATCGAAATCGCCCTGCTGCTCCAAGTGATCTTCGTACTCAACGTGTTCGGTGAGATTTTTGTGACCACCTCCGGCGGTCCCGGCATTCAGACCACCAACCTCTCCTATCAGATTTTCCTAGAGGCCTTCTCACGCTGGAATATCGGACGAGCAAGTGCCTACGGCCTCTTCGCTATCGTACTGGCCAACATCTTGGTGTTGCTGTTCTTACGGGTCGTGCGCAGTCAGCAGAAGGAGACAGCATGAGCCGCGCCAAACTTACCCATCATGTCCTGAACGTCGTCACGCTAGCACTCGCTTTCTTGATGTTCTTTCCGATCCTCTGGATGGCGCTGACCTCGTTCAAGACCGAGGACCTGGCCATTGCCTTTCCGCCACAGGTGGTGTTCACCCCCACCTTGGTCAACTGGCAACAAGCTATCTTCAACTCGCCACTCCTGGAGTTCCTGAGCAATACCTTAATCATCAGCTTTGGGTCGATTCTGCTGGCGCTAGCCCTCGGTTTCCCTACTGCATATGCCATGGCCTATTACAGCACCAAGCGCACCGATGGCTTGCTGCTGTGGATGATTTCCACGCGCATGCTGCCACCTGCGGGGGTCATCGTCCCACTGTATATTCTCTTTCGTGACTTGAGCCTGCTAGACACCCATCTTGGCCTGATCATCGTGTTTGGCGGCATGAACTTCCCGCTGGTGGTGTGGATGTTGCGCTCATTCATGCTGGAAATCCCTTTTGATGTCATCGAGGCGGCAAGAATAGACGGCGCCTCGCTGTGGCAAGAGCTTACCCGTGTCATCATGCCGCTGCTCTATCCAGGGCTGGCGGCCACCAGCCTGCTGGCTCTGATTTTTACCTGGAATGAGTTCTTCTTCGTAGTCAACCTCACCACCCGCGAAGCCTCGCCACTATCTGTTTACGTCTCGACCTTTAGGGCTGCGCAAGGTGATCTGTTCATTGCTAGGATGTCCGCCGTCGTCACGGCCGCCATTATCCCCGTCCTGATCGCCGGATGGGTGGCACAACGACAGCTAGTAACCGGCCTGACGATGGGAGCCATCAAATGATGACACACCAATCCACCATGACCGCAGCGCAGATGCTTGGCCCTCAAAGAGGATGTGTGACCGACAAAGCGGTCCCCTCCGTGGGGCCTCTTGACGTTCTCATCGAGGTGCGTCGCGCCGGCATCTGCGGTACCGACATCCATATCTGGCGCGGTGAATACGCGCTGGCACGCTTCCCCATGGTACCCGGACACGAATTCAGCGGGGTGGTGACGGCCGTTGGCGATGAAGTGGTGCGGGTTAGGGTGGGAGATCGCGTCACCGCTGACCCAAACATCCCCTGTGGCCGTTGTCTGGAGTGCCAGCGCAACGCTTTCAACCAGTGTCTTGGCCTCTCCGTAGTCGGCGTCACGCGTGATGGCGCCTTCGCCCGCTACGTTGCCGTCCCCGAAAGCGTTACCTTCCCCATCGGCGACATAAGCTTTGCTGACGGCGCCTTGATCGAGCCGTTGGCCTGCGTGGTGTGGGGGCTCAAGCAGGTAGCGATCGAGCCTGGTGATAGCATGCTGCTATTTGGCGCCGGACCGATGGGCTGTTTGCTGATGCAAGCGGCTCGCACCGCCGGGGCGGTGAGCATCACCGTAGTAGAGACCTCGGCCAGCCGCCTCGCCCAGGCTCGAGCGCTGGGGGCCACGCACGCCCTGACGCCAGCCGAGCTCACCGCCGAGTTCTGCCGCGACGCAGCCCCCAACGGCTTTGACATCGTCACCGATGTCACCGGCGTACCAGCAGTGATCGAGAGCACCATGCAATACGTCAGGCCACAGGGCAAAATCTGGGTGTTTGGGGTAGCCCCGGACACCGCCACCATCGCCATCTCGCCCTACGCGATCTTTCGCAAGGACATCAAGATTATCGGCTCGTTCGCCTTGAACAAGACCTTCAGCGAAGCTATCGCCCTAATCCGCTACGGGGCGGTCAAAGTGGCCCCGCTGGTATCGCACAGCTTCCCTATTCATGACTTTCATGAAGGCCTGCGGGTGGCCGAGCACGACCCCAACCGCATGAAGGTCCAGTTTGTGCTAAGCGACTAGCCGGCGCAGCCCGGCTGCTTGGAGCCCTATGACAACTGTCAATGCAACCTACGATTTCACCAACAGGGCCATCGTCATAACAGGCGGCGCCGGCGACATTGGCAAGGCTGTGGCTCACCGTTTTGCCGCTAGTTGCGCCAACGTCGTCCTTACCGATATCGACGAGGCCAAGCTGGCCGCGGTCGTGGCTGACTTGCGCGCTTATCGCACTGGCATCGAAGCCTACACCTGCGATGTCACCGACAGCAGCCAAGTCGAGGCGATGGTCGCGGCTGCCATAGCGCGCTTTGGCCGCATCGACTACCTCTTTAACAACGCGGGCTACCAAGGGCTATTCGTCAAGACACCCGACTACCCCGAGGATGACTTTCGCAAGGTGATCGATATCAATGTAGTAGGTGTCTTTAACGTACTCAAAGCTGTGTCGCGGCATATGCGCGAGGCTGGCGGCGGCGTCATAGTCAATACTGCCAGTTACGCTGGAATCATCGGCCCGGCCAATATGCTGGCCTATGGGGCTTCTAAGTTCGCGGTCATAGGCATCACCAAAACAGCTGCTAAAGACCTTGCGCCCTACCACATCCGCGTCAACGCCATCTCGCCCTCGTTGATCGGTCCCGGCTTCATGTGGACGCGCCAGACCGAGCTGCAAGCCGCCGCGGACTCGCAGTACTTCGACCGCGATCCTAAGGTGGTAGAAAAGCACATGATCGCCTCTGTGCCACTGCGCCGACTCGGCAGCTTAGAAGAAGTTGCCAACGGGGTGGCTTTTCTTCTCAGCGATGAGGCAAGTTATATCACCGGCATGAATCTGGAGATCACCGGAGGGCAGTAGCGGAGTTAGAGCTTAAAGACCCGGCTCCCACCGGCCTCGAGCCAGAACCGAACCGGCTTGAGGTCGGCGAGCGCCTCAATAACCGCTGCCTGCTGCCTCTCGGGGCAGCAGACGATCACAAAGGCGCTGATCTTGCCCCCCGGCAGCTGTGCGTAGGCCCCCACCTGGCGCACCCGTGCCACCACATCCTTGACGTAGTCGTCCTCAAAGCGGCCCGGCAGTTGCTGCTTGAGCCGTTGCATCTCACCGATGCACCAGGCGGTTTGCGCCAAGTCGCCGGCCATCAGTGCCGCCTCCAGCTCATAAGCCAGCCGCTTGATGGCGTGCAGCACCTCCAGCCCGGCATCAAGGTGGCTAGTTAGCAGCTCGAGCGACGGCTTGCTCTTATGGTGCCGACCGCTGTAAAAGAGCAGCAGCGACTCCTCAAAGGCGTGCCGCGCCGCGGGCGTCATAGCGATCTCGCGGGCGCTGATCTGCGCCCCCTGATACTCGATCCGCTTAAAGCCGCCCAGCGCACAGATAGCCGGGTCGTGATAGCCCGAAGCGCCCCCGAGCACCTTCACCTCAAGGTGGGCGGCCTCCCGGTAGAGCTGCTCCTGGCTAACTACTTGGCCCTGGTAGGCGTGCATGGCGTGCAACAGCCCTACCGCCAACGCGCCAGAGGTGCCCAGGCCGCTCTCTCCGGCTAAGTCGGCCATCACCACAATGTCGAGCGGCGAGCCGGTCAGCCCGGTGAGCTTAACCGCTTCACGGATCAGCTCGTGCTTGATGTGCTCGACGTCGTGGACCTTCTCCTGCACATCCTGGTAGCGCAAGCGGTAGTAGCCGCCCAGGTTCTCTTTTAGGAACACGTAGAGGTACTTGTCGATGGTGGCGCTCACCGTCACACCGCCGAAGCGCTCAGCATACGGCTTGATATCGGTTAGCCCTCCGGCTAGCGGGATGCGCAACGGCGTCTTGGAGACGATCATGCTAACCCCTCGAGCGCCAGCACCCGCCGCGCCACCGCCAGCACGTTCTGTTCCGGCGTCGGTTGGGTGCCGCCCAGGTGCAACCACTCATCAGCCTTAACCCAGCCGACCTGCGCCCCTTGCTCGATACAGCGCTGCAAGTTCGGCAAGGCCCGGTACTCGCCATTCTCGGCCACCACTTGGGTCATGGCCGCCAACACCTCAGGCTGAAGCTTCCACAAGCCGATGTCAAAAAGGTCGCTATCACCTTCCCAGGCCCGCGTAACCCGCTCGCCTGCCAGGCTGGCGCGAAGCTGATCGCTCTCGCCAGGGCTGCCCGGCGAGAGCGTCACCACGTTAGGCGCTTGGTGCGCCCGCACGGCGGCAAATAGCTCAGGCGGCACGTAGAGGTCAGCCAGCCAGACGATCACCGGCCTGACCGGCTGCCGGGCGTCGGCAGCTAGCTTGAGCGCATGACCAGTACCCTGCGGCGCGCCCTGCTCGAGGTAGGTGATCCTCAGCCGACTATCTCCCTTGCCGAAGTAGGCTTTCACCTGCTCGCCGTGGTGGCCGATCACGATGACGAGCTGCGCTGAGGTTCCCGATGGCAGACTGTGCTTAAGATTGTCGATCGTGTACGCCAAAAACGGTTTAAGACCGATGGGATACAGGCATTTTTGCAGGTAGCGCCCCAAGCGGCCGAACCTGGTGCCCTGGCCGGCGGCCAGGCAGAGATAGTCCATGCCTTACGCTATCACAGCGCTTAAGGCGCCACGCCCAAGAGCGCCTTGGACTCCCCGCGCTAGGAGGCCGCTTTAGCCGCCCGGCGCTCCTCAACGATCTTCTGCGCCAGGTGCGCCGGCACCTCGGCATAGGTCTCGAGCTTGATCGAGAAGGCCCCGCGCCCGCCGGTCATGGAGCGCAGATCGGCGGAGTAGTTCTGGATCTCCGAGAGCGGCACGTGGGCGCTGATCACGCTCACCGAGCCTTCGGCGTCCATACCCAGGATGCGCCCCCGCCGGGTGTTGAGGTCGCTGATAATATCGCCGGTATGGCGGTCAGGGACGCGCACCTTGAGCAGCATAATGGGCTCGAGCAAGACCGGCTTAGCCTGCAACATGGCCTCCTTGAAGGCCTGCGCAGCAGCGATCTGAAAGGCGATATCCTTGGAGTCGACCGGGTGGTCCTTGCCGTCGTAGGGAGTAGCTCTAACGTCTACTACCGTAAAACCGCCTAGCGCCCCCTCTGCCAACGCGCTGCGAATCCCCTTCTCGCAACTGGGGATGAACTGGGTGGGGATGGTGCCGCCCACCACTGCGTTCACAAACTCAAAGCCCGCGCCCCGCGGCAAGGGCTCTACCCGCAGCGCCACCTCGGCAAACTGGCCCGCGCCACCGCTCTGCTTCTTGTGGCGGTAACGGGCATCGCCGTGACCGGTAATGGTTTCGCGGTAGGGGATCTTGGGCTGCCGCGCCTCCACATCCACGTTGTAACGCTCGCGCAGCTTGTCGGTCGCCACCTCCAGGTGGATATGTCCCATCCCCCACAGCACCGTCTCGTGGGTCTCGCTGTTGCGCTCGAGCCTTAGGGTCGGGTCCTCCTCCAAAAGCTTCTGGAGGGCGCCCGAGAGTTTGTCCTCGTCGCCTCGCGCTTTGGGGTAGAGGGCGATAGCCATCACCGGGGAGGGTAAGTTAATCGGTAGTAGCTTGACCACCTTGGCCTTGTCGCACAAGGTATCCCCGGTCTTGGGCTCGGTCAGCTTAGTTAAGGCCCCGATCATCCCCGCCGAGAGCTCCTTGACCTCTTTTAACTCCTTGCCGAAGGGGGTGTAAAGGTGGGCGGCCTTTAGCTCTACGCCCTGGCTGCTGTCCAAGATGACCTCGCCGGGTTTTATGGTGCCCGACAGAACCCGCAGCATAGTCACCTTGCCGAGGTAGGGGTCGATGGTGGTCTTAAAAACTCGCGCGCAGAAGGGCTGATTGAGGCCCAAGGTAGGCGGATCCCCCTCCTCGACTGCCAGCGGCCCGTGGTCGGTAATCTGCCGCACCCCGCGGGCGAGGAAATCGAGCAACATACTGATGCCCGCTACCTGGGTAGCTGAGGTGAGCAAAACCGGGGTCAACTCGTTGCGCCGCACCGCGGCATAGAAAGCTTCCGCCAGCGCCGTATCCTCGATATCGGCATCCTCAAGGTAGCTCATCATCAGCTCGTCATCGGTCTCGACAATGGCCTCGATCAGGCGCTCGCGGTACTCCCCGGCGATACCCTTGATCTCGTCGGGGATGGGGATCTCCACCGGATCGCCCTGGGGCCAAAGGTAGGCTTTCATGGTCAGCAGGTCAACCAAGCCCTTAAACTCCTGAGCCTGACCGATCGGCACCTGAACGGCGGCGATATTACCGGGCAAGGTCGCCTCAATATCGGCCATGGTGCGGAAGAAATCGGCGTTCTCGCGATCCATCTTGTTAATCACGATGATGCGGTTTAGCTCGCGCTCCTCTGAGCTGGTCCAGACCCGCTCGGTGCCGACCGCTACCCCGGAGACGGCCGAGACCACCACCAAAGCAGCATCAGCGGCGAGCTGTGCAGCGCGGATCTCACCGACAAAGTCGGCGTAACCCGGGGTGTCGAGGAAGTTAAAGAGGTTACCCTGCCAGGAGACCGGCACCACGCTGGTGTAGATCGAGATCTTGCGGCGCTGCTCCTCGGGGGTGTAATCGGCGACGGTAGTGCCGTCCTCAACTTTGCCGAGGCTCCCCTTGCCGCCGCTGCGATACAAAAAAGCCTCCACCAAGGAGGTCTTGCCCGCCCCGCTGTGGCTAAGTACAGCTACGTTGCGGATGTTCACTTCCGACATAACGGCTCCTTTTTGCGGCCTGTGCGCCACCCTCTACAGCTTCCGGCTCAGGCCGGGAGGGGTAGCCTCATCACGTAGCCAAATTATAACAGTCTATGACACCGCGCTGACCAAGGGATGAAAGTCCTCCTTGCCCGCCTTACCTGAGGTGCCTTCGCGGTAAACTCTACTCATGACACCGCCGCGTCGCCCAGCAAAATCGCCGCGTCGCGTACCAGACAAGCCTCGCCAAGCACCCCGCAGGGTCGGCTCCCGCACCAGTTGGGATCCGCTAGCCACCTGGTACGACGGCTGGGTCGGCCAGGGCGGCAGCCACTACCACCGCCGACTGGCTATCCCCACTACGCTAAAGCTTTTAGCTCTACAGCGCGGCGATACGCTGCTCGATATCGGCTGCGGCCAGGGGGTGCTGGCTCCGTTCGTGGCCAAAGCGGGGGCTAGCTACACCGGGGTCGATGTCAGCCCGGCCCTAATCAAGCTGGCCCAAAAGCGGCACGGCGGCAGCGGGCACTTCCTGGTGGCCAACGCCCGCCAGCTCAGCGAGCAGGTTAGGCTTAAGGGGCCGTTCAGCGCTGTGGTGTTCCTGCTGTCGCTGCAAGACATGGACCCGCTTACAGAGGTCCTGGCTCAGGCGGCAGCACAGCTAGCTCCGGGGGGACGCCTGGTAATTTTTATGCTCCACCCCTGCTTCCGCGTCCCCCGGCAGAGCGGCTGGGGCTTTGACGACGGGCGGCAGCTCCATTACCGCCGGGTCGATAGCTATTTAACACCCAATGCGGTGCCGATGAAACCATACCCTGGTCAACAGGGCGTGACGCTGAGCTTTCATCGGCCTCTGTCGCACTACCTCAACGCTCTGAGCAACCTGGGGCTGGTGCTAACGCAGGTCATGGAGCTGCCCGATCAGCCGCTGCGCGAGCGCCCTGATAACCCCGACATCCCGCTGATGCTGGCGCTAAAGACTATCAAACCCGCATAAACAGCGCTGCCATGTATTTAATCCGTCGCTACGGGCTTGGCAAAGCAATCTCGCTAAACACACATCTCGCGAACACCTTTAAAAACAGCTACCCCCGCGACCTGCACGGAGGTAGCCTAACGACAGCAGCTTTAAGCCTGAGGCGTTTCGGACTCTTCCGGCTCTCGCGGTCTCTCCGGCTCCAAGCTAGGGCGCTTACCTAGCCGGAAGGCCGCGGTAAGGAGCGCGGCGGCTTCAGCCGCATCGATCACGTTTTCGGGTTCGACCTCAGCCTCGGGTTTGGCCGCCGGTTCGGGCTTGGGCTGAGGCGCTTCGGCTTTCGCTTCAGGCTTGGGAGCGGGCTTGGTTTCGGCCTTCTCGCTCTTGGTCTCGGTCAGGCCGAACTGCGCGAAGAGGTCGGCATAGACGTCGCCTAGTTTGGTGGTGGCCTTAGTGCCGACATCGGCGCTGGCGTAGCTGTAATCGTAATCGATCCCGGCGCTGCGGCGGCCACCGCGGCGTCCCTTGCGGCCACCGGTACTGCGACCGCTCGGGGCCTCAGCCGCACTCTCGTGGGCGCCGGCGGTGTAAGGCAACAGGCGCTTGCGCGAGAGGCTGGCGCGCTGCTCAACCGGGTCGATATTGAGAATTACAGCGGTGACCTCATCGCCCTTATTGAAGTGCTCGGCGACATTGCCAATGCGTTCGTGAGCCAGCTCGCTGATGTGGATCAGCCCTTCGATCCCCTCTTCGATCTCCATGAATACGCCGAACTCGGTGAGGCCGGTGATCGGGCCGGTGATCTCGGTGCCGGGGGGATAACGGTCGGGCAGGCTCGACCACGGATCGGGCTGGGTCTGGCGCAGCCCGAGCGAGATGCGCTTCTGATCGAGATCGATCTTGAGGATCATCGCTTCGACCAGGCTCCCCTCTTGCACGATCTCCTTGGGATGGCGCACGCGCTTGGTCCAGCTCATCTCGCTGACGTGGATTAAACCCTCGAGCCCCGGTTCGATCTCTACAAACGCCCCGAAGGGGGTAAGGTTAGTCACCTTGCCGGCAACCTTCTGGCCGATATGATAGGTAGCGAGCACGTTCTGCCAGGGATCACCGATTAAGCGCTTCATGGAGAGGTTAATCCGCTCGCGCTCGAGGTCCATATCGAGCACTTCGACCTTGACCTTTTGGCCGAGTTGCAGCACCTCTTTGGGGTGGTTAAAGCGCCCGTAGCCGATCTCGCTGCGGTGTACCAGGCCGTCCACACCGCCTAAGTTCACGAATACGCCGAAGTCGGTAATCTCGACCACTTCGCCTTCGAGCTGGGCGCCGGGCTCGAGCCGC
>JAGXSO010000074.1 GCA_018333775.1 Truepera sp. | reverse complement strand
ACTTTACTCACCTTACGCACGCTGTCATTGCGACCCTGAGGCAAAGCCGAAGGGGAAGCAATCTCTAGATGCACGTACTGTACACAAACCGAGATTGCCACGTCGCTCCTTTGTCACTCCTCGCAATGACAAAAGGGGCCTACAGCACGGTGCCTGCGTAAGGGGAGTTGCTTTAGCTTAACGGTGCAGCATAAATTGCGGCAACCAGAGGGCGATCTGCGGTTGCCAGTAAAGGAGGACAAGCGCCAGCAGCTGCAGCGCAACAAAAGGCAGGATCCCCTTGTAGATATCGATCGTGCTGACTTCGGGTGGCGCGATGCCCTTGAGGTAGAAGATCGCGTAGGCAAAGGGCGGCGTCAAGAACGAGGTCTGCAACACTAGCATCACCATCATGGCGAACCAGATGGGCTCAAAGCCGAGGGCGGCGGCGATCGGCGTGAAAAGCGGCACCGCCAGCATGATGACGCCAAGCCAGTCGATGAACATCCCCAGGATGAAGACGACCGACAGCATCATGATAAGCACGACCACGGGCTCAAAGGGGAGGCCGACAAAGGCGTCGCGCACCACGCGGCCGCCGCCCATACGGGTGAAGACGCTGGTGAAAAACTGTGCCCCGAGGATCACCAGATAAATCATCGAGGTGATCCGCAAGGCGCTGTGAACCGTGCGCCACAGTGTCCTCAGGTTCAGCGTCCGATAGGCAAGGGCCAAGAGGAGGGCGGCAAAGGCGCCAACGCCTGCCGCTTCGGTCGGTGTCGCTAGGCCGAAGAAGATAGTCCCCAGCACCGTCACGATGATCGCCGCGACCGGTGCCACCGAGGTAAAAAAGAGCGAGACCTTGTGGCGCAGCGGCACTGCGGCCTCCTCCCGGCTGATCGCTGGCCCGAGTTCGGGTTTGATGGCACAGACGACCACGGTGTAAATCACGTAGAGGAGAGAGAGCAGTAGGCCCGGCCCGATAGCGGCCATGAACAGCTGCCCGACCGAGAGGCCGGCGGTAGGGCCGTAGATTACAATCAGGATTGAGGGCGGGATCAAGATGCCGAGCGTACCGCCGGCACAGATGGCGCCGGTCGCCAGAGGTTTGTTGTAGTGGTACTTGAGCATCGAGGGTAGCGCGATAAGCCCGATGGCGACTATGGAGGCGCCGACCACTCCGACCCCAGCGGCGAAGATGGTCGCGCTGACGATGGTGGTGACGGCCAGGCCGCCCGGCAAGCGGCCGAGGAGCAGCCGCATAGTGTCAAAAAGCCTGCCCACGATGCCGGTCTGCTCGAGCACCACCCCCATATAGACAAACAAGGGAATGGCGATGAGAATATTATCTTGCAGCACGCCGAACATGCGCAGCATAAAGATGTTAGCGATGCCGGGACCGAACAGAAGATAGCCAAAGATGGCCGCTAGCCCACCTAGTACAAAGGCGATGGGAAATCCGAGCAAAATCCCTACGATCACCGAGGCGAACATCAGCACGGTCAAGAGCTCGACACTCATAGGCGGATCTCCTTAGGGTCGCTAGCTACTACCGCCTCCGCGGGAGGCTCAAGCGGCCTGCCGATAACCACACACAAGGCGCGCACCCATTCCGCCACCCCTTGCAGTGTGAGCATGATGACCCCGAGCAAAAGCCAGCTCTTGAAGGGCCAGATCGGCGGCAGCCACACCCCTAGGACGGCTCGCTCGGCGCGCAAGATAGAGTTGATGACGTGCGGGAACAACACGTTTAAGGTGAGGAGCCAGAGCGTGAAGAATAACAGCGGGTACAAGACGACGTCGACGAGCGCCTTAGTCCGGGGCGACAAACGCTCATAAAAGATGTCCACGCTGACATGCCCTTTGGTCTGCAGGGTATAGGCGGCTCCGAACATGACGATGATGCTGGCGAAAAAATAAGTCATGTCGAAAACCCATAAGGTAGGCCGGTGGAAGACGTAACGCAGCACCACCTCGTAGACGATGATGAGCACTAGCGGCAGCATCAACCACGCCGCCGCCTTGGCGATGATGGCGTTAACGCGGTCAATGCCTGTGAGGACCGCCCTGATCAACTTCATAGCTTATGACCCCACTCTCAATCGCTCACACTCTCTTAACGTGGCAACAGCTCCGGGAATGCACTGCATTCCCGGAGCTGTATGCCGTCAGTAAGCCAGTAACCAGCCGCACATTGCGCCTTACTCTGCCCCTTGGGGTGGGGGCCGCACCGGTAGCATCAAGCGATCGAATTCGAGAAAGCGGGCATAGAACTCCTGCATGGAAGCCCACACCTCAGCAGAAAAGGCATTCTCGGCCGCCACTCTGTCAATGTGAGCCCACGCCAGCTCGCGGAGGGCGTGCTGGGCCTCTTCGTCGATCTTGACAACGGTCATGCCTTGCTCTGCGAAGTAGTCGATGGCCTCCATACTCATAACCATGTCGCGCGACCAGGAGCGAATCGTGTTCGCCTCGGCAGCTATCTCGATGATCGCCTGGAGGTCTGGGGGAAGCCTCTCCCAAGCCGTGCGATTGATCAATACTACTTGCGCAGTGGTTGGCTGGTGTATGCCGGGCCCGGTGAAGTACCTGGTCACTTCGTAAAAGGCGAGCAGCCGGTCACCCCAGGGGGTGGTGAATTCACCCGCGTCGATGACGCCGCGCTCGAGTGCCGGAAAAACCTCGCCACCGGGTATCGACACCACGGCCACGCCTGCCCCGCGCAAGATGTCCGCCCACCAGCCGACGGTGCGGAAGCGCAAGCCTACGAAGTCCTCAATGGTGCGAAGCGGCCGGTTGCTCCAGGCAAAGGTCTCGGCGCTATAGACGCCGGCTGGCCTAGCGAGCACGTTCAGCCCCATCTCGTCTTGAAGCAGGCGGTTCAGCAGCTCTATGCCGCCCCCATCGTAAAACCAGGCCATGTACATGGGCGCCTCTAAATGCGCCGGAACCGAGGCAAAAAAGTTCGTCGCCGGGTGCTTACCCATCCACCAGCCTAACCAACCATGGCCCATTTCGGCGACCCCCGCATCCACGGCGTCAAGCACTTCAAACGCCCCGACGATCGCTCCCGCCGGATGCACATCGATCACCATGCGCCCGCCACTGGCCCGCTCGACACTCTCGGCAAATTCTTTGACCATCAACTGATAGGCGTGCGCGGCGGGCCAGCCCGTCACCATCGTCCAGCGAAACTCCTGAGCCAGGGCGGTACTGATAAAGGCTACCGCCACGACGATTGCGGCCACACGCGACCAGCTTCTGCTCTTTCCACTAACCATCACAACCACCCTTCCGTGCGCGATTTACCGCCCTACTGCCAAGCACAAGCGCAACCAAAACCAAGCAGAGCGCGTCGCGCTTATCACCGGTGCGGCGAGCGGCATCGGCCAGGCCTGCGCAGAGGCTCTTCATCAAGGGGGTATCAGGGTCGCAATTGCGGATATCAAGGCAAAAGAGGGTCAAGAGGTGGCGGCCAGGCTGCACGGGCTCTATCTTGACGCTGACCTGAGGAGCCGGGCCGGCTGCTTTCAGGCGGTGGCGGCGACAGTCGAGCGCTTCGGCCGCCTTGATATCCTCGTCAACAATGCCGGCTTTCAGCAGATCGCCCCTCTCCCAGACTTTCCCGAAGACACCTGGGACGAGATGATCGCGCTGATGCTGAGCGCTCCTTTTCTGCTGATCAAATACGCCTGGCACTATCTCATCAAGTCGGGCCACGGGCGCATCGTAAACATCGGCAGCGCCCACAGCCTGACCGCGAGCCCTTTTAAGGCCGGTTATGTGACGGCCAAACACGGGCTGTTAGGTCTCACCCGCGCTGTCGCTCTGGAAGGTGGGCCGCACGGCCTCACCTGTAACATTGTGTGTCCCGCCTACGTCCGTACAGCGTTAGTTACAGACCAGATTGCCGACCAGGCCAGGACGCGCGGCATCCTCCCGGCAGAGGTCGAGCAACAGGTGCTGCTGGAAAACCTGGCTATTAAGAAGCTTTTAGAACCCGAAGATGTCGCCGCCTACGTGGCCTTTTTGTGCTCCAAAGGGGCCTGGGGGATCACCGGCTCGGCCCAGCTGATTGACTTGGGCTGGACAGCGCGCTGAGATGATCCCTGGGTGCCAAGTATCGCCATGGGTCTTCTCCCGCAGAGCTGCCTAACCCCTGAGTACCTGCATGATCTCTTCCAGCGCCTCGGGGTTGGCGATAGCCTCGCGGTTAGCCACCACCTGACCGTTAATCAGCCGAGCTACGGTTAGCTCCATGGTCTTGCCGCTGCGGGTGCGCGGCAGCTGCGAGACCTGGAAGATGCGCTTGGGCACATGCCTCGGGCTGGCGCCGTGGCGGATGGCCGCCTTGATGCGGCTGACGAGGGTCTCATCGAGGGTGAGGCCGGCTGCTAAGACCACGAACAGCCAGATCGCCTCGTCGTGCCCCTCTTTCTTGCCGACCGCCAACGCCTCAAGCACCTCGGGGAGGGGCTCGAGCGGCCGATAGACCTCGGCGGTGCCGATGCGCACCCCGCCGGGGTTCAAGGTCGCGTCGCTGCGGCCGTAGACGATCACCCCGCCTCGTGGCGTGATCTCGATTAAGTCGCCGTGACGCCAGACGTCCGGGTAGTGTTCGAAGTAGGTCTGCCGCAGGCGGCTGCCGTCAGAATCGTGCCAGAAGCCGAGGGGCATGGACGGCAGCGGTTGGCGGCAGACCAGCTCGCCGGGCTGCCCGACTACCGGACGCCCCGCCTCATCGAAGGCGGCCAGGTCGACACCCAGCCCGGCGCACTGAATCTCCCCGGTGTAGACCGGCAGGGTCGGATTGCCGAGCATGAAACAGCTGACGATGTCGGTTCCGCCTGAGATACTAGCTAAGTGCACGTCGTCCTTAACCGCCTGATAGACCCAGCGGAAGCCGACATTGCTCAGCGGCGAGCCGGTCGAGGTGATGGTCTTGAGGGCCGTGAGGTCGGCCAGCGCTTTCGGGATAAGCCCGGCAGCCTGACAGCTGTGGATAAAGCGGGCGCTGGTGCCGAAGAGGGTGATACCTAAGCGTTCGGCCAGCCGCCACAGCGCGCCGAGGTCAGGTTGGCCGGGCGAGCCTTCATAGAGCACCAACGTGGCAGCTTGCGCTAGTGCCGAGACCAGCCAGTTCCACATCATCCAGCCGGTGGTGGTGTAGTAGAAAACAATGTCCCCCGCCTTGATGTCGCAGTGCAAGAAGTGCTCTTTGTGATGGGTGAGCAGCACGCCCCCCGCCCGGTGTACCAGGGCTTTGGGGAGGCCGGTGGTCCCCGAGGAGTAGACGATACAGAGCGGGTGATCGAACGGCAGCGGGGCAAAACTCGGCTCTGGCGCCTCGTTCGGCAGCCACGCCTGCCAGGTGAGCCGCCCGCTGTAATCGAGTTCGTCATAAGGGAGCAAGACCAGCGTGCTAAGCGACGGGATGGCGGCCTTGAGCTGCAAAGCGGTGTCAATGGTGTGGTAGGTTTTGCCCTGATAGCGGTAGCCGGTCGCGGCTAGCAACAGCTTGGGAGCGATCTGGCCAAAGCGCGCTGTGGCTGCCTCGAAACCGAAATCCGGTGAGCAGGAGCTAAAGATCGCCCCTTTAGCAGCACAGGCTAAGAGCAGCACGACCGCCTCCGGGACGTTGCCCACTAGCGCCGCTACACGGTCGCCTGCGGTAACGCCGGAGCGCTCCAGCGCCACGATGCAGCGCCCCACCGCCTGGCGCAACTCGGCGTAGCTAAGCCGCTGCTCGGCCTCACTCTCGTCCACAGCGATCAGGGCAGGCTGTGCGGCATCGACCAGTGCAGGAGGATAGAGGAGCGCTTGGGCGTAGTTGATGGTAGCGCCGGCAAACCAGCGCGTGTGCGGCATCGGGCCCTCCATGATGCGCTGCGGCGGCGCAGTGAAGGGGAGCCGGGCGTAGTCGGCATAAAACTGCCAGAAGGCTGCTATAGACTCCACCGACCAGGCGTGCAGTGCGGCGTAGCCAGGCAGGTTGCGACCTGACCGAGCTTCTAGGGCTCGTGTGAAGGAGGTGATGTTAGCGCCCGCCACTCGCGCTTCCGTCGGGGTCCAGAGGGGTTTGGCCATGGTAGCTAACCAGTGTAGCGCAGCTGTAGGTTGGTCGCCGGTCTTACACGAGTCGGCGCTGTACACTGCGGCACTCAACGCCAGCGCGTGGCGATCGCCAGGGCGCTGCTGAAAAACCCGCGCATCTTGATTCTGGATGAGGCGACCAGTTCACTCGACAGCGAGTCCGAGGCGCTGGTGCAGGAGGCTCTGGAGCGGCTGATGCAAGGCCGCACCACCTTTGTTATCGCCCATCGCCTCAGCACGGTACGGATGGCCGACCGCATCCTGGTGCTGGATAACGGCAAGATCGTTCAGGAAGGGACGCACGAGGCGTTAATGGCTAAAGGAGGGCTGTATCGCGACCTCTACGAGTTGCAAGTTCAAGGCCGATACGGCTTGGGGGTAGCTGGGGTATACTTAAGCGCCGTTGCGAGGCTGCCACGGGACCAGCCGCTTCCCCGCCACCACCGGGTGCTTAGCGCCGGTGGCCTGGGGGAGGGTGTTGGCCAGGCCGTAGCCGGCGTAGTAGGCCATTACCGCAAAAGCCAGCGCCTCGCGGTCTTTGGAAACCCAACCGCGCTCCTCGAAGGTCGTTACCGGCAGCCGTGCCCGCAGCTCCCTTAACAGGGTGGGGTTGAGCGCCCCACCGCCGGCCACTAGCACCTCATCGAGGCCCAAGGGGAGGAGATGAGCCTGGTACGCCTCCGCTATCGACGCCGCAGTAAAGGCTGTGAGCGTAGCCAGCACATCCTCGCCGCGCAGTCCGGTGAAGCTGACCTGGGGCTCGAGCGCTTCTAAGCTGAATACCTCACGGCCCGTGGTCTTAGGCGGCGGCAGCTTCAGGTACGGGTGTTGCAGCAGCGCTTCAAGCAGCGCCGTATCCACCTGCCCTTGCGCTGACAGCTTGCCGCCCGTGTCATAGGGGAGGCCGAAGTAGCGCGCCGCCGCTTCGTCGATGAGGCAGTTGGCCGGGCCGGTGTCAAAGGCCAGCACCCCGGCGGGGTCGCCGCTCGCTGGCAAGTAGGTGAGGTTGGCAATCCCGCCTAAGTTCTGCACCGCCCGCGCCACGCCGGGCTGATGATAGAGCGCCAGGTCGCCAAAGGCCACCATGGGGGCGCCCTCGCCGCCAGCGGCCAGGTCTGACTGGCGGAAGTCGCACATCACCGGCACGCCGCAGCGCTCCAACGTGTAGGCCGCCTCACCGAGCTGGAGGGTGCTCTTGATGAGCCAGCCGCGCTCAGGTGCGAGGCGTGGGATGTGATAGACCGTCTGGCCGGAGAGGGCCACCAGGTCCACCGGATAGCTATCGCACAGCTCACCGGCCAGCGCTGAGTAGGCCTGCCCGACCTCGGCGTGGAGCTGGGTAAGGAGCAGCACATCGGAGCTAGCCGGATTTAGCGCTCTGAGCAGCCGTTCCCGTAGCGGCGGCTGATAATCGTGCGAGGCCCTGGCCAACACCGCCCAGCGCAGCCCGGCAGCGGTCAGCTCCAGGCGCGCCAAGACCGCATCGATGCCGTCGCAGGAGGTGCCCGACATCAGACTGAGGACGTTCATGGGAGGGTAAGGCATCGTGCCTCCGACAGAGCTTCATGAAACGCCGCTCGTAACGACTGAATGCGCTGCCCGCCAAGGCGGCTGGGGTGGATACGGTTGGTTAAGAGCACCCCGAACCAGCCTTGGTCGGGGTCGAGCCATAAGCTGGTGCCGGTAAAGCCGGTGTGGCCGAAGGCCGTCGCACCGGCATAGCGCCCGGCGCTGCTGCCAGGAGCGCTGAGCTGCCAGCCGAGCGCCCGCCGCCCTCCTGCGGCATCCCTGGCCTGTTCGCGGATGGCCTCAAGCAGCAGCGCCTCCGAGCCTAGGCGGGGGTCGAAGTTCAGCCAAGCCTGGGCGTAGCGTGCTATGTCCTGAGCTGGGGCGAACAGCCCGGCGTGCCCGGCTACGCCGCCCATGACGTAGGCGTTCTCGTCGTGGACCACGCCGCACAGCACGGCGTTGCGCCAGCCGCAGTCTTCAGTGGCGGCTACCTTGCCGCCGATCGGGCCGTAGCGGGTCTGATCCATGCCCAGCGGCTCGTGTACATAGCGCGCTACGAAGATATCCTGGCGCAGGCCGCTGACCCGCTCCATGATGAGCCCTAGCAGCATGAAGCCCAGGTCGCTGTAGACGACCTCCCCCGGTGTATGGGCCAGCTCGCTCTGGAGCACGCTGGCCGCCAGCACCGCGCGGCTGTCGCTCACTGCAAAGAGCGGCTTCCAGGCCGGGAGCCCTGCCGTGTGAGTCAAGAGCTGCCGGATCGTCGCCTCGGCCACCGATGGCGTCTGGAACCAGCCAGCGCTAGCAAAAAAGCGCCTCACGGGGTCGTTCAGGGCGATCTCACCGTGTTCGACCAGGCGCAGCAGTGCCGGCAAGGTCGCTACCACCTTGGTCAGCGAGGCGAGGTCGAAAAGCGTCTTAGCTGTCACCGGCGCTGCCTCGGGTGTCTCTAGGCGGGTCACGCCGCAAGCGGTTAAAAGAACGACCCTCTCCCGGCTGCCGGCACAGGCTACCGCCCCCGGCACCTCCCCGGCGGCAACGGCGGCTTCGACCAGGGCCTTAGCCTGCTCGGTGCGCATGAGCTGACGCTACCACACCTAGGGTGTATGCTAGGTGTATGGGTTCCACGAGGACCAACATCGTGATTGACGACGAGATGCTAGCCATGGTCATGCGCCGGTACGGCCTGAGCACCAAGACGGAGGCCGTGGCCATGGCCCTGAAACGGCTCGCCGGCGAGCCCATGACGCGCGAAGAGGCGCTAGCGATGCGCGGTGCCAAGGCGCTGCGAGAGGTTCCGGAAGACACAAAGCCTTCAGACGAGTGAAAAGGGTTCTGGTCGACACTTCCGCCTGGGTGGAGAAGGCTTCGCCCGACAATTTCGACCGGGCAACCGGCAGTAGCGCCGATGCCCGCCTGACGGCACTGATCGCCTCAGACTTGGTGGCCGTGACGGAACCGGTGATCATGGAAGTGCTGGCTGGGGCTCGTAACGACCAAAGGGAGCGAGACCTGCGGCGACTCCTCTTGCGCTTCGAACGGATCCCTTTCGACGCAACCACAGACTTCGACGGCGCCGTACGTATCTACCGAACCTGCCGGGCACAAGGGATCACGCCTCGTGGCCTGGTCGACTGCATGATCGCCAGCGTGGTCATTCGCGCCGAAGCCACGCTCCTGGCCTTCGATCGCGATCTCGCCGCCATCGCTGCTGTGATGCATCTGCACCTCGACGAGGCCAGCCTGAGCGCATAAAGAGGCAGCCCTCAAACAATCTCGCCTCCGAAATTACTCGGGCGAAGCCTTAAACTCGGGGCGATTCAGCAAGAGAGTTTTGTCAGATTCAGGTACGCCCCTTTTTGTCCAGCGCCAACAAGGCCCGCCCAAGTACCTCCTCCGGCACCCGGATAACCTCCTTGTGCCGCAAGAAGACTAGCTGCACCTGCGGCGTCACGCCGCGCACCGCCTGAATCGCCTGGAGGTAGACCGCCAACTGAAAGTGATACTGCTCAGGGCTTACCTCCTGGTCGGTCTTGTAGTCCTCTAGGGTCCACTGCTCGCTTACACGGTACAAGCGGTCGATGATCCCCTGCCAGACAGTGGTGCCTTGCGGCAGCGCCATCGGCAGTTCGGGGTAGTCCTCATCGCGAGCTGCGACAAGCGGGAGCTTAGTGCCGAGCAGGCTCTGGTAGTTCGTCAGCAACTCCTTAACCTCTTGCAGAATCTCCTGCTGTTCGTCGTAGGCAAAGGGGAACATCACCTCTTGGGCGCGCAAGTTTTCGATATGGACAGGATTCTGTGCGCTCCAGCCCTGGCTGATGGCGTAGTGGACCAGCGTGCCGACGGTAGCGGCGCGGCCGGGGAGCGCCTCACCTTCGTCCGGGTCGGAGATGGGGAGCGGTTCGTGGATAGCCTCTTTGAAGCGTGAAGGGGAGAAGACGGGCGGATAGGGGTGGGGCTTGAAGGCATCGTCGATATACGGGGCGGGGGTAAGTTGGTTGTCGGTTAACGGCTGAGAGCTAACAGTCGCCACTGGTTGATAGGGGTGCGTCTGTAACACGAAGTCGGGGCGGTCGTAGGGCTTGGCGTCCGGCCCTAGCTCCATGGCGGCGAGCGCCTTGGCCCAGCCGCCGGGCTTGCCATTCTTGACGCTGCCGGTCATCACCAGCACGTCGCGCGCGCGGCTGGCAGCGACGTAGAAGAGGCGGTAGCCCTCCTGCTCAGCGCGGGCCACGGTGGCCTCGCGGGCGGCCGCAAAGCCATCTGAGCTTTTGTGATGTAGATGGCCATCGTCAGGGGTGAGAATTACGCTTTGCGGCGGGTGATAGGTAGTCCGGCCCAGGTCGAACACTCCGACCACCGGCCACTCCAACCCCTTGGCGCGGTGAACGGTCAGGAGCTTCACCCCCTCGCCGCTTTGCGGCACGTCGCCGGCATCGGCCTGCCGGGCCAGCAGCTCGAGCCGGTCCAGCAAGATGGCCAGGTCGCCGGGGGGCTCTCCGGCCACGGTGAACAGCAAAGCGTCCACGTTTTCGCGGGCGCGCGAGTCTAAAAACTCCACATAGCGCTTACCGCCGATGAAGGGGTCGCGGATCAAGAACTTAAGAGCATCCAGGGGCACGCCCGCCACCTGAGCCTTGATGGCCTCATAGCGGCGATAGACCGCCGGGTGGGCTTTGAGCTGCTCCAGCGGCTCATCGGCAGCTAGCACGGCATCGGCCTCGGCTAACGACAGCTGGGCAAAGGGGCTGCGCAGCCAGGCGCCCAGGCTCACCCCCTGTGGGTCGATGCCGACTCGCAGCGCGTGGTAAAGATCGCGCAGCTCGAGCCGGTCATAGTAGCCGCGCCCCTGGATGAGCACATACGGCAGCCCGGCCGCCAACAACGCCTCCTCCAGCACCCTTAAGCCGTCGTAGCTGCGGGCCAGCACCGCCATGTCGTTAAAGTCGTAGCCGTGCTCTCGGTGCAGCGCCCGCAGCCGCTCGGCTAACAGCCGTGCCTCGTGCTGCCGCAAGTCGGCGATGCCGGCTTCGCCCACCACCCAGTGCAGCTCTAGGCGCCCCTGCTTGTCAGCTTGCGGCCCAGCCGGGCTTACCTCGGGGGCTTCGTCCGGGCCAAAGCCCAGGCGGCCCGCTGCTAAGGTTTCGGTCAGGCGATTAAGAAAGCGCGTCAGCACCCTGGCATGGCGCCGCGTCTGCTGCAACGGCGGGAGAACGACTCCGCGCTTAAGCGCCCGGCGGAAGACCTCCACGTCGGCGTTGCGAAAGCCGTAGATCGACTGTTTGGGGTCGCCCACCACCTCCACGGCTAGGCCGCCCGCCTCAAGCTGCTCGAAGACCTGTCCTTGCAGAGGGTTGACGTCTTGAAACTCGTCAACGAGCACCAGGCGATAGCGGCTGGCTAGGCGGGCTAGCAGCCTGGGCGAGCGGACCATCATCAGAGCGCGCCGCTCCACCTCGCTAGGGGGCAGCAGCGCGGCCCCTAGGCGCACCGTAAAGCGCGCATAGGCCGCCTCCCAGAGCTTGAGCAGGGCCTGGTTGCGGGGGTCGGCAGCGGCGGCGAAGCGCTCGGTCAGCGAGCGCTGAGCAAAGAGCTTCAGCAGCAGCGCCTCGGCCTCCGAGCCCAGCAGCGCTCGCGCCGGGTTAAGGCCGTGACCCGGCGCGGCGGCCAAGAACAGCACCGTCTTCAGCTCCTCCTCAAACAGCGCCGTAGCCTCCCACTCGCCCAGCACCGTAAAGTCGGGGTCGAGGCTAAGCAGCGGCGCCACTAACCGCAGCGCCTCGATCAGAAAGCCGTGGATGGTAGTTAGGGTAGCGCCGTCAAGCTCGAGCCGCGCCTCCTCGAAGGCCGGCCGCACCTCTTCGGTCAGGGTTGCCAGGCCGCCGAGGTAGTGCCCATCGCGCAGCAGCTCGTGGATGGCCGCGCCGACGCGCTGGCGCAGTTCGTCGGCGGCTTTGCGGGTAAAGGTCACCCCGGCGATGCGGCGCAGGGGCGTCCCGGCAGCGATCAGCTCCAGGTAGCGCAAGACCAGGCTGGTAGTCTTGCCGGTACCGGCGGAGGCGACGCGGACTTTCATGACTGGATCGGCCTGACCTCAACCCGCAGGTCGGAGGGCTGGGCCTGGGGCTCTTGATCAACACGGGCACGCCGAGGCATCGCTCACCCGACTTTCTGCTCGACTTCCGGGGTCTTGGGCATGACAACCTTCTCACCAAGCATAACACGAAGGTTAAGTCGGGCAGGAGAGCAAAAGTTTAACCAGGGATTTCCCGGTATCTCGCCCCAGGCCCATCTGGATGAAGCCGCGCTTAAGCAAGGCTTCACCCTTCTTGTCAAAGTTTGTGCCAGATTAAACCTATGATCCGTTTGCCAGTGCTGGTGCTGCTACTAACGCTCAGCGCCTGTGTGCCGGCGGTGCCGGATCCGCGCCCGGCGGTGGCGGTAATCAACGCTCCGGCCGAGTGGCGCATCACTCCCCTGGCTGATGAGCTCGAGGCGCTGTTGCGCGCCGAGCCGGCGGCGGCTGCGCTCCGGTTTGTCTTTAGCGAGCCGTTGCGCTTTCAAGAGGAGCGCCGCGACATGTACGACGCCCGCGCTCCGTTGCAGGCGGCGTTTATGGCTCAGGTGTTCGGCGCTGATCTGGCCCTGATGGTGGCCGCGCCGCGCTATGAGCGGGTCGTTGAGCCGCTCTTTGGCGACCTGGTGCGGGTCTTGGTAGAGGTGCAGGTGGAGGCGTCGCTTGTTGACCCCGACACGGCGGCGGTGGTAGCGCGCTACCGCTCGAGCCCGGTTCGCCTCGAGGAGCTGATGTCGCGCCGGGCGGCACAGCGCGAGGAGGCTGAGGATGTGCTGCGGGGCGAGGCGCGCCGCCAGGCGCTGGCCGAGCTAGCGCCTTGGCTGGCGGCGGAGCTAGCGCGACAGTTGAGCCGTTGACACTCCCACGGCTAAATTGGGTTGAAGGTAGCGGCTTGTGGGTTGTAGAGGCTTTACCCACTACCCACCTCCCACAACCCATTACCCACAAGAGCTGACCTTTCGTTCCCCACCCCCCTTTTTCAGTACTGCTGCTAGCGGAAGTAGTTGCGCAGAATCTCCTGAAACTTCACCGGGATGCGCCCTTCGGTAAGGGCCTGCTCTACCGCGCGCTCAAAGCCGCCTGCCGGCATCCCAGCGGGCAGTTCAGCGGGCTCCACGCCAGGCTGTAAGATGACACCGGCTCGAGCCGCCGGTCCTTCTTGCAGCTGCCCTGGCAGGAACTCCAACGGCCCCCCCGGCGCGCCGGGGGCCGGCGCTACCGGAACCGGGACCGTCTCACCGGCGCCGGCGGCCTCTCCCGCGCCGTCGTTGGGGGTGTCGCCAAGCTCTTGGCTTGCCTCCTCGCCGCCGGCCTCCGGGCTAGGCTCGCCTGCCGTACCGGCGTTTTCTCCCGGCTCTTGACCGGGCTCTTGGGCTAAGTCACCGGGCTGGTTGTCCGGTGATGCTTGCCCCTCGCCATTAGCCTCAGCGCCTGCTGGGCGCTCATCGCCGGTGACCGCATTACCGCGCTGCTCGCCCTGTGGCTCAGCTTCTTCTGCGCCGGCATCGGGCTGAAGCGCTTCTTGGGCTTGCCCCGAGGGGGACTCGCCCCGAGGGGGCCGGACCGGAACCGGCGCGACTTCACGGGGCGGCTCCTGCGCTAAACGCTCTAGAAACTCTGACAGCGTCTCGCTGTCGAGCGGGGCATTACGAGCGGCGCCCTCCCCGGCAGAGTCGCGTCCGGGCCCTGTTAGGTCGACGTCTCTCGTTAAGTCAGGCGCCGCCGTCGGGGTGTCCGCCTCATTTGGTGGCGTGGCGCCGGGTTCTGCCTGCGGCTCGTCGGGGGTGGGGATAATGGCTGCATCTTGTTCAGGCGGTGGGATGGTGGCGGGGGTGGCGTTGCCGCCGGGGGGGGTAGCAACGGAGGCGTTACCGCGCCAACCTTCCAGCCCTAACAACGGCAAGAGCAGCAGGCTGAGGGCCAATACCAGCGCCGGCAACCACCACGGTTGCAGCTTGGGAGGGGTAAGTCGCCGCAAGGCCTGGCGCGCCCTGGCCTTGACCGCCGGTGCAAGACCGTAGGTGTCGTGGCTAAGCTCGAGCGCCGTGCGGTAAGAGAAGCCCACCTGAGCCTCAATCCAATCGATGGCCCAAGCTTCACTGCCGGCTCGGGGGATGAGCAGCCCTGCCGCAAAGCCCACCATCAGGCTGAGCGCCTGCCAGAGCGTTGAGTCCAAAAGCAGACCGATGAGTGAGCCGAGCAGCGCCCCACCGCCAGCAAACAACAGCCGCTGCTGCCACTGGTGCCGCCGCGCCAGGCGGCGGTGGGTGGCAAACACCACGGTGTCACTCAGCGCATCGGCTGAGGGGAGTTGGCGGCGACTGGCTTCAATCGGCATTAGCACACCTCCTGGTTTTGATCATGACCCAGCCCACCATGAAAAGGCTAAGGGCGCCCATCACCAGCAGGTGCGGTACGCTCACCACCGCCACCGAGGTAAAAGGGTTAAAAAGCGACCGACCCAACCAGATATCGATTGCCACCAAGCCTGCCAGCAGCGCTGGCGGAGCGAGCGGGAGCAATACGCTGAGCCTTAATAGCTGCATTGCCTGGCCCAGCACCACTCCCATACCGAAGAAGGCTACGATATCCACTGCCGTGATTAAGGGCGGCCACCAGATGGGTGTTGCCGGAAAGCTAACCGCGTAGGTAGCGACGTCAAAGGGGAGGCTCAGCGCGTGAAAGAGCAAGATAGCCAGCACTGTCGCCGCTTGCGTGTGCCGGGGCGCACTGTGGATGGCGCTGCCGTAATAGAGGCTGAGTAGCACCAGCGTGATGATCTTGGCCTGCACCAGAGCAAACCAGCTGTTGTTGGCAAGCTGCGGGCTGGTCGGCCAGCTAAGAATAGCTACGATTAATAATAGCGCGAAGTAGCCCAGTAGCAACTGCATGATGTCGGCCTGGCGCAGGCGCTCGCTCAGGGCTGTGAGCAGGCTCATAACCCACCCTCCGGCAGCGCTAGATAGAGGCGCCCGCCGCTGCGGCCTAGCGCCGTCCCGTCAGGCAAAAGCGGCAGGAGCGGTTGGTAAAGAGGTGGCACCACTGAGTCTGAGAGCTGCTGGGGCGGGCGCCGCACCCTGGCGGGCAGAGCTTCCTGCGCCCCCAATCCGACAATATAAACATCCCCCAGAGCCTCGCCGCCGCGGTTATAGAGCTCACCCTGGTACCATTCCAGCCCTGCTGGGCTGAGGCGCGGCCTAGCCAGCAACACCACGCTCGACCAGCGCGGTAGCGACAGCGTTAAGCCGCTGGGAGTGAGATTCCAACTAGCAGCGCCTAACGGTCTGGCGCTGCCTAGGGTCAACGTCTGGGCCGGATAACTGAACACCCCCATAACCTCCAGCTCTTGTGCCAGCCCACCGGCGCTGATAGTCAGGGTGCGGCTCCGTATCAAGGTCTCCTCGGCGGGTCGCAGCGCCACCCAAGCTATGGCGGCAAGCAATAGCATTAATGCGAAGCTGCTTAACAGGCCGGGTACACCGCCAAAACGCACCAGCAGCAAGACCGCCAGCAGATATAGGGCGGCCGCAATTACCAGATTCAACGGTTGTAGGTTGTCGGGCGGGCGGCTCAGGACTGGCGTTATTAGCGCCTGGGCCAACGCCTGGGTATCGAGCCGATTTAGCTCGTCACGCCCTGCGGCGCTGCTGAGCCAGCCCGCGCCCAGACGCCGTGGGCCGTCTGCTAGCAGGACTGCTAGTGCAGGAGTCGGCTCGGCCAGTAAAATAATGCTCCCCGCCGCGCTAGCCGCCAAGAGCGCTTCGCTGCGCGGCTGCTCAAAGGCGTCCGCTACCAGCAGCGCCTCAACACCGTGGTAGGCTGCCAGGCGTTCAGGCAGCGGGCTGCGCAACTCGACCAGCCTTGCTTCGACAGGCAACAGGGCGCGGTAAGCCCCCGGCCGAGCCGCGATGAGAATGGTCAGCGGGCGGGGATCGACCTGGCGCCGGTCCAGGCTGCCGCTGGCCAGCACCGCCTCCTCGCTGCGCACCTGCCAGCGGAAGCTGCGCCACACCGGGATGAAGATGTCGTCCTCGAAAACGTGCAGCCCGCTCCCTCCGGCCAAGGCCGCGCGGTATTGAAAGTGTTGCACTCCGTCGCGCAGGCTACCGTATTCGATGTCGATAATGAACTCTAGGCTCGGTTGATCGCGCAACATCACCCTCAACGGGTTCCAGGCTTCCGCCACCACCTCATCGCCAAAGCCGAAGGTCACCTCGATGTTACGGCTTTGCCCGAGGGCGACAGGGGCTGCCAGCAGCACCATAACAGCCCACCACAATCCGGCGCGGAGCATGCTTAAGTTTAGCAAGCGGTCATCCAAAACTAAGTGTCGGGCCTACCTTTAGGGCGTCTGTCCGATCTTAGTCGGTACCAGCACGATGGCGCTGACGATAGGCCGCTCGCTGCTGCGGTTAATAATGCGTCCGGCAGCGTATAAAGTTGAGCGCGTGCCGGAGTCGAGGCGCATGGCGTACCTAGCGCCGAGCGACAGGAATAGCGGTACCAGCTCGCGCGCCACCATGTTATCCGCGGCAACCAGCAAGACCGTGCCGTCCGGCCTAACGCCGATGGCTGATTGCTGCGTGCGGCCATCCAAGATACGCACGCCCTGCGCAAAGTGCTCGAGCGCCGGATCGAGGGCCGGGAAGCCGCCCTGGACCAGCAGCGGCCCGGCCTCGACGGCGTAGCGGACCTGATTAAAGCCAGCAGGGAGGTAGCGCACCTCGAGCGCGACCTGATCGCCGGTATCCACTAGCGCCAGAGCGCGCAGCTCGGGGGCGTAAACAATGGCAAAACCGCCTTCCGGGACGCGCCGAGGGCCGATCTTATTGGCCATCACCCGCCCCTCTTGGACCACGATCACGCCGCGGGTAGGGTTGCCGACTAAGGTGCCGCTGTGAGTGTAAGCGGCAATCTGGCCTTGTCCTAAGCCGTTCAAGCTGTCGCTGTAATGGAGCTGGCCGTTGACCCAGACTCGCACCTCGGCTTGCACGCGGCCGATGATCGGCGCACCGCTACCAAAGCCGATGCTGGCACGGTTGCGCGAGGGGAGCGAGAGCAGGGTATAGTCCACCTGCAAAAAGCCGATAGTCTGGAAGGTGGCCGGGTCGTAGTAGCCGGCGTTGATGGCCACTATCCCGCCGCTGGCCAGTTCACTGAGGGTGCGCGGCACCAGCGGTTCGCCTACCACGCGGAACTCGCCGGCGCCTGGCGCTACCTCGATGAGATGCACGCCCGAGCTGCCCACCTCGGTGGGGGCGGTAAAGCGGCGGTGACGGATGCCGGGCGCAAGGTCGCGAGCGGCCTCGGTAACCTGGGCGAACCCCAGCGGTTGCAGATCGACCACTATCCGCACGGGGTCATCGAGCGGAAAAACCCTAAAGGCTAGTTTGCTGGGCGCGCTGACCGTGAGCGCCGTGCCGCTAGCCTCGCCACGCAGCGCCAGCTCGATCCCGTGCGCCGTGTCGGGTAGCTCCAGGGGGAGCAACAGGGAGGGGAGGGGGATGGTCAAGGTGCCGCCGACGTCGAGCTGGCCCTCCTGACGTAACCCTTGCACGGCGGTTACCGGCAGGTTGGCCAGGTCGAGCACTAACCGGATGGTGCCGGTGTCGCTGCTGCGGATCCGCTCGAGCCTGGGCAGGTCGAGGCCCAGATAGTCAAGTAGCACGTTGCTGACATAGACCGCCCCGTCGATAACGATCGGATGAGTAGCCGGACCGTCCGGCAGCCAGCCTAGCCCTTCGAGGTAGGTCAGAACGCGGTTGCCGCGCACCTCAACCACGCCGGGCGCGACCTGCACCAAGTGGTCGGGCAGCCGGTAGAGGCTGTCTTGGGCGACGGCTGGCGCCAAGAGCAGCAGGAGGAGGACTGCGTAGCGTACCACGACACTAAAAGTCTAAGGAACCGACCATAGCTAATGGTGAGGACGGCTAGGCATCGCGGCTTAAGAGGGTCAGCAGCGGCTCCGGGCGGTAGGGCGCCCCGGCAATCTGCGACAGGCCGCCGGCTAGTTGCCAGGCTTCGAGTTCATAACGGCCAAAGGTTAGCGCGCCAAGGTTAAGCGCCTGGCGGCGGAGCGGGCTCATCGGCACGGCGGCAAAGTCGATCACGGCCAGGTGCGGCCCTAACAGGTGATCTGCTACTGCCATGGCGGGCTCGAGCCGCACCAGCAGGTCGGCTCTGGCGATCAGGCCCTGGGCGATGGGGTCGGTGGCGGATCTAGCGACTACCTCGGTCGAAGCGGCTAGCTGTGAGGTTGCGTGTTCGGCGACAGGGCGGTTGGGAGCCAGGACCACCAGATGGCCGGTTCCTAGGCTGGCTAGCTCGCGACTGATCGCCCGGGCGGCCGGACCGGCCCCCATAATGACAACTTTAGCGCCGCGCACCTCCCAGCGTGAGGCATGAAGCATGCTACCGATGGCCCGGCCCAGGCTGTAGTCGGCCAGTAGGCCGTCGGGTAGTACCGTAACAGTATCGGCCGCGCCGGTCTCGTTCGCGTCCAGCGTGCGGCGCGTAGCAGCCTGCGCAGCCATGGCCTGAGCGGCCGGATCGAGGATCAGGGCGCCCGCGAAACCTAGCGGCGCGAGGCTCTCCAGCACCCGCTCGAGCGGCTGCTGGTTGGGGGCAGGGTGGAGCAGCAGGGAGGGCTCGAGCTCGTGGAGACAGGCTAGAGCGCCGCGTTTGACGCGGTCGCGGCAGATGAGGGCGACGAGCTGCACTCTGTTAGTATACTGTTATGTTTAGTATACTGTGCGCCCAGGTGGAGCATTTCGGCTCGGCAACGGGCAGTGGGATGTGGGAAAGCGGAGTACTGTACACTAAGCTGCATCATGCGCATCGGCATCGTTACTGCCACCTACCCGCCCTCGCGCAACGGGGTTGCGACTTCGACTCAGCTCTTTGCTCGCGGCCTGCGCCAACTCGGTTACGAGGTGCGCATCTTCGCTCCGGCTTATCCGAAGGCGGCTCCGGAGGCTGGCGTGATTAGGCTGCCTAGCCTAACGCGCGGCATGCCTCCCGACTATCCGGTGCTGCTGCCGCTCGGCCCTACCCACAGCAACAGCCTCCCCATTCACAACCTCGATATCGTCCACACCATGCACCCCTTCGTAGCGGGGCGTATCGCCGCTCTGTGGTCCCGGCGGTTGCGGGTGCCGCTGGTGTTTACCGCCCATACCCAATACCACACCTATGTCCACTACGCCCCGACCCCGCCAGGGCTGACGCGCTGGGCGGTCAAGCGGCACGTTAAGGCCTTCGCCCAGCGGGCCGATGCGGTGCTGGCGCCAGGGCAGGCCATGATCGACGTGCTGCGGAGCTACGGCTATCAGGGCCCCATTACCCTGATGCCCAATCCGGTCGAGCTTAGCGCCTTTGCCGGGCTTGAAGCCGGTGGGGTGCGGGCTCGCTTCGGGATTGCCGAGGATCATCCGCTGCTGATCTATGTGGGCCGGATCGGCGAGGAGAAAAATCTGGGGGTGTTACTGGACGCCTTTGAGCAGGCGCGGTTAGTGCGGCCCGAGCTGCACCTGTTGCTAGTCGGCGACGGCCCGCTCAAGAAGTCGCTGTCGGCGCGGGTGCGTCCCCAGGTCCACTGGGTCGGCGCGGTGGCCCATGCCCAGGTGCCCATCTACCTGACGGCGGCAGAGCTGTTTGTGACGGCATCGATTACCGAGGTTCAGCCGATGACCTTCCTTGAGGCCCTAGCCGCCGGGCTGCCGATCGTGGCGGCGCGCTCGGCAGCCGCTGATGAGCTGATCACGCCCGGCGTCAACGGGCTGACTAGTGAGGCCAACGCTATGGCGCTAAGTACGGCGATCCTCTCGCTGTTGGCAGTAGATCGCGCCGCCTTGCGGCGAGGAGCCAAGGAAACGGCCCAAGCCTTTGCCGTTGAGGCTCGAGCCCAGGCGCTCGCAGCGCACTACCGGCAGGTACTGAGCGAATTTGCAGTTAAAAAAGCGCCAAGAACGCGGTCATGAACCCAGGCAGATCCCGGTAGTGCTGGGCGGTGACCAGCCTGCCATCAGTTACTACTCGAGCGGTCTGGTACAGGGCGCCGGCGTTCTCCAAATCGTCGCGCGTCGAGGGATGACCGGTGACGTGGCGGCCTTTAACTATCTTGGCGCTGATGATCACCCAACTGGCGTGGCAGATGGCACCGATCGGCTTTTGCGCGTCGTTGAAGCCGCGCACCAGGCCCAACATCGCCGGATGGCGGCGGATCCGGTCTGGCGCGTAGCCGCCGGGGATGATCAGCCCGGCCAAAGCGTCGCTCTCGATATCGGTTGCGGCCACCTCAGCCTTGACCTCGAAGCCGACCTTGGAGCGATAGCGCCTGGCTTCGGGGCCGATTACCAGCGGAGTAAAGCCCGCTTCCTGCAGGCGGTAGAAGGGGTAGATGAACTCTTGCTCGTCAAAAAGGTCCTCAATCAGTATCCCTAGCTGCATGATCTCCTCCACCGCTATTGTAGCGAGGATTGGACGTCGGTGCCAAAAGTGGGGTATCCTGCTGAGGTGATAAACTTTCACTCGGGAGATTATCTATGAAGCAACTGTTGGCCCTGTTGTTTGCCCTTTCTCTCTCCTTGGCGGCGGCCTACGATCTTGGTGGCCGCGTCCTGGTAGTTGGTACCGACGCCACCTATCCGCCATTTCAGTCCGTGGATGAGACGGGCGCTATTGTCGGCTTTGACATTGACCTAGTCAACGCCATCTGCGAGCGGATAAATTGCGTTGCTCAGTTCAGGAACACTTTGTGGGACGGCATCTTTGCAGCGCTTGAAGCCGGTGACTTCGACCTGGTGGCTTCGGGCGTGTCGATTACTGAAGCGCGTCAGCAGGTCTTCGACTTCAGCGATCCCTACCATATCGTCACTCAGGCGATCGCTGTGCGCGTCGAAGACGAAGGCCTGGCCCTAGAAGACTTCAAGACCGGCGACTTCCTGCTGGGCTCACAGACCGGCACTACCAACGCGCAGCTAGCTGAAGAGCTCTTTGGGCGCGACCGGGTGCGCCTCTACGATACCTTCGGTGCCGCCATGCTGGCGCTGGTAAATGGTGATGTGGACGGTGTGGTAATCGATAACACCGCCGCCGAGGCCTTCGTGCAGCAGTATGCCGGACAGGTAGCCATCACCGTTACCGGAGTTTTTGGGGACGATCCGCTCGGCTTTGTTTTCCGCCAAGGCGATGAGCTAGTGGACGCCATCAATGCCGGCCTGGCGATGGTCAAGGCTGATGGCACGCTGGCTGCACTGGTTGCCAAGTGGTTTGCTGCTGAATAGCTAACAGCCCTCTCACAGCGGTTTTCACAAATACTGAGTCGCCTTAGCGCAGGTATCATCTCTGCAAAGGCGCCCTGGAGAACGATTCGCAGGCTGACACCAGCTCAAACCAGATGATACCTGCTATCAGCGCTCAGCGCTTGCCACTGTGAGAGCTGAGCGCTTATTGTTGCGTTTAATGCGCTGCCACAGATAGACCACCGCCACTACCCGCACCAGCATCGAGGCTGCGATGGGCAGGTGGTAGGCGGTAGGGAAGAGCTGGAGCTGCAAGCTACCCAAGATCCCGCCTAGCAGCGCGCCCAGCACGCTCCCTACCGCAAAGGTCATCCAGAACCAGGCTAGGTAAAGGCTGCGCTTTTCTGGCGGTGCGCTGTGCAGGGCTACATTGACCAGGGCGGTGCCGATGCCGCCCCAGGCGAGAGCGTCGCCGACTGCCGCCAGCCAGATGGTCTGAAGCTGCCCTGGTCCGCCCGCCAGCCACAGTGGTGGCAGCACTAGCGCAGCTACCCCGCTACTAAACAACAGGACCTGCCAGTGCCCGATACGATCAGCTAGTCGGCCTAACAAGGGGCCTAGTACCAGTCCACAAGACGCTGCAATTAAGGTCCAGAGCCCTACCTGGGTAAAAGTCATCCGGGCGTAATCTAAAAATAGCGGAAACACAAACGGCCCACCCACGCTTACCGCGCCCATAAAGAGGGCCACGAAGCCCAGATAACCGCGAAACTTGCGGTCGGCTAGGGGTTGCCAAAGCTCGGCTCGGCTCGGCGCTATGCTGGCTGACGGAGGCTCAAACTGGCGCCTCAGGATGAAAGTGGAGCTTATTCCCACTACCACCGCCAGCCCCAGCACCAATAAGAACCCCTCGGGTCGGCCTACGCTATCGATCAAACCACCGGCAGCCAGATTGCCCAGCGTGCCCATTAGGCCCAACACGCCGTTGCGCAGGCCAAAGTAGCGGCCCCGCTCCTTTTCAGGGACCAGATCGGCCATCCAGCTGGTCCACAGCACGCTGACCGGCCCCATAGTGAGCAGCGCTGAAACTGCTATTAGCAGCAGGCCGGGGACGCGCAGCGGCTCTGGCAGCCAGGGTAAGAGCAAGGCTAGCCCTAACATCCCGCGCCCCAGGATGAAGAGCGTGACAATCAAGCGCTTGCGGCTACCGTGAAAAAACAGCGCCAGTGGGGCGGCTAGCTGACCTATCATCGGCAGCACGCCCAGAATCGCCAGCGCCGCCGGAGGCGCGCCGAGCCAGAGCGCATAGCCGATCATGACCATGCCGGTGCTCCAGTTAAAGAACAGGATGCCCAGCATCCCTTCCCAGATGGCGAGTCGTTGCGAGCGGCGGGGTTCTCCGGGCGGCAGGGCGGTCACGCCACGATTATATGCCGCCTTGGTCAGCAGGCGATGGCGCCGCCACAGGTCGCCAGGCAACTATCTCGGCCTTTAGCGGAACCAGTTGGGTTCTAGCCGTATCGGCCAGGGCTCTTCTGCCGCTGACAGGTTGCAGCAGCAGGTAGGCGTTGACAAAAAAGTCTCACCGAGGAGACAGGACCGCCGCCAGCAAAAACAGCGCTGCTTGGGTGAGGATGATGGTGCTGCCGCTCGGCACGTCTAGCAGGAAGGAGCCCAAAAGCCCCACCACGGTGCTAAAGAGCCCAATGGCGATACTGAGGGCGGTCATGCGGAAGAGTGAGCGCGACAGCAGCCGCGCTGTGGCGGCGGGGATCACGATATAGGCAGCGATCAGCACCACGCCGATCACACTAACGCTGGCTACGATGGCTACTGCGGCCAGCGCAAAGAGCACATACTCCAGCAGCCGCACCCTAACGCCATCGGTCTGGGCCAGCTCGTTATCAAAAGTGGCATACGCTAGGCGGCTCCATATGGGCGCCAGCACTAGCAGAGTTAGTATCGTGACACTGGCGATGATGATTAGCTCCTGGGCGCCTATGCCCAGGATCGAACCGAATAACAGGCTCCACACGTCTACCCCGTAGTCGCGCCGCAGGCCGATGAACAGCACGCCGAGCGCTACTGAGACGGCAGTGAAGATGCCGACGGCGGTATCGCCGCTCAGGCGGGTGCGGTCGTGTACGAAAGCGATGCCGAGCGCGGCGGCCAGTGTGAACACCAGCGCTACCCAGAGCGGCTGACTCACGCCGATCAACAAACCGAGCGCGGCGCCACCGAAGGCCGCGTGCGCCAGGCCGTGACCTAGAAACGACAGGCCGCGCTGCACGATAAACACTCCCAGCAGTCCGGCCATCAGCGCGACTAGCAGCCCGGCGATTATGGCCCGCTGCATGAAGGGGAAGGTCAGAATCTCCGCTAAGCCCTCAATCACAACACGATCACCCCGTGAGCGTGGCCGAGGTGGCCATACGCCTCTTTGAGACAAGACTCGCACAGTACTTCGTCCGGTGGGCCAAAACCATGAAGCCGGCGGTTTAGCACTGCTACCTTGGTGGCGTGGTAGCGGGCCGCCGACAGGTCGTGAGTGATCATCGCCACGGTGGCGCCGGTCTCGGTCTGGTAGCGCTCGAGCAGATCATAAAGGTCGTGTTCGGCTAAAAAGTCTACCCCGGTGGCCGGCTCATCGAGCAGCACCAGGCTGGGCCGCCTAACCAGCGCCCTAGCTAGGAAGGCGCGTTGTAGCTCGCCCCCTGAGAGCCGGGACAGCGTCCGCTTGGCGAGGTGCATAGCCCCAACCTGCTCGAGCGTGCGCAGGGCAGAGTCCCGCTCGTGGGGCCTAAGGCGCCCGGGCCAGACCCGGCGGAGGCCGGAGACGACCAGCTCGAGCGCGGTGGCCGGGAAGCTGCGGTCGAAGGTCTTGAGCTGCGGCACGTAACCGATCCGCTCAGGGTGGCGCCCGGCATCCTCACCGAACAGGGCAGCATGTCCGCGTTGGGGGGTGATCAGGCCCAGCGCCACCTTGATCAAGGTCGATTTGCCCGCGCCGTTCGGCCCCACGATAGCCAGAAACTCACCCTCGGCAAGGTCAAAGCTGACATCATCAAGCGCTTCAACCTCGTTAAAGGTTACCGTGACATGGTGGACGTGGAGCACCGGCGGGATCATCAGTCGGCTAAGGCAGCTAGCAGCACCGAAGCGTTAAAGCGCATCATATTCTGATAGCTGGCGGTGTCGGGATGGCCGCCGACGGGATCCATGACATATAGCGCCACGCCCGCCTGTTCAGCCACCACCTCGGCCGGTCGCGGGTTGAGCTGGCGTTCGCTGAACACGGCCTTAGCCCCGCTCTTTTCAATTAACCCGAGAGCATACTGCAAGTAGGCCGGAGTCGGTTCGCGGCCGGGGAAGGGCTCGATCTCCACCACCAGGTTAAGGCCGTACCGGATGGCAAAGTACGGCCAGGCATCGTGAAAGGGGACGAAGGCCGCGCCGCTAATCGGGGCCAGCATCGTTTGCAGTTCGGCGTCTAGCGCCAGCAGTTCAGCGCTGAGCCGCTCGGCGTTGGCGTGGTAGACATCAGCCTGGGCGGGGTCGATCTCGGCGAGGGCGGCAGCGATCAGGGGCGGCAGTTCGGCCATCAGCCGGGCGTCGAGCCACAGGTGAGAGTTGATGAACTGCGAATAGAACTCCGGACCGTAGAGGTCGGCTACCCGCTCGCGGAAATTGAGGGCCGCAAAGACATCGAGTATCGGGGCGCGGCTGCCGCTGGCTTCAAAGAGTCGCCTGAGCCAACCGTCGATGCCGTCCCCGCCGTTCATGATCACTAAATCGGCCTCGGCGATCCGCCGCACGTCGCGCGGGGTGGGGTCGAAGGTGTGAGGCGAGACGCCCGGCGGGAGCAGGAGCGTGACGTTAGCATGCTCCCCCGCGACTTGGCGAGTTAGGTCGAAGTAGGGAAAGATCGACACCACCACGTTCGGCTGGGCCAGCGATAGGCTCAGGCCGGCCAGTGTCAACCAACAGAGTAAGCTTTTCATACAGTTACAGTGCTCCTTCTAGCAATCAGAACTCGGTGTAAGCAAGCCTAGGCGGTTAGGCTATCAGGCACTCAGCCAGTCAGCTTAGGCATCTGGTCACGGCCTCGGACGCAATTCATGGGGATGATACCGCTTCGGTCAAGGTGTGATTCGCTGTAAAGCTGATGGCCTGACCGGCTGATAGCCTTAGTGGACCTTACCGCCCTCGAGCGCCAGGACGGCCAGATGACCCGGCGCGCCCGGGAGGCTTAGGCGGCGCTCGACTTCGAGCTTGCCGTCGTGGAAGTGGAGTTCCAGCACCTCGCCGGTAGCCGGGCTGCTGACGTAGAAAGCTGCCTGCGAGATGGCCAGCGCCGAGCGCGGAGCGTTCTGGTCAAACGGCGCGACCACCTCCAGGCTGGCCTTGATTTCGCCGTCACGCTCGAGCACGTACAAAACACCGTCGCGACCTAGCACCACGATGTGCTCACCGTGATGATCAAAGTCAATAGTTAGCGGAAGGCTGGGTAGCGCCACGGTGATTAGTGTTTGGGCTACCGGGTCGATCAGTGCTAAACCGGTGCCGAAGTTGCCGACCATGATGGGGCTTTCGTAATGAGCGCTCAGCATACCTACCCGCGCCCCTTCCGGGCTGCCTGGCGGGTTATCGAGCTTGGTTGCTCTCAGCTCACCGTTTTCGAGGGCGACAAGCAGCACGCCGTCACTGCAACCAAAGGCGGCAACCTGCCCTAAGACGGCTTTGCCATGTAGCCGCGGGCAGCCGTCAAAGCTGGTTATGAGGTTGCCGTCGCGGGTGTAGGCATCGACCCGGCCAAGGTTCAGATGGCCGCTCAGCACAACATCGCCGATAATTGCCAGGGCGCCGTGATCGGGTTGGGCGGTGACGATCTCGGTGAAGTCGAGAGTAAGCCCCAGCAAGCGCTCGTCCAGGATGGCGATAGTTCCGTCCTGGTCGTTGAAGATGGCGATATCATGACCGTGCGCGAAGAGGTGGGTGGGTTGCCGCCCGACGTTCATAGTGACCAGCACATATGGAGTCTCCTGTACCAGATCGGCGTGGTCGCCATGATCGACCAAGCTCAGGCCGGAGTGGATAACCGTGACGCGGTTGGCGTCCCGATCGATGGCAAAGCCGTACTGCCCGCTAGGGCTGGCGTAGATGCGGCTGCCCTGGCCGGGGGTGGTGAAGGTGCCAAGGACCTGGCCGCTGGCTAGATCGACGACGTAGACAGCGTTGCTGTTCGCGTCAGAAACGAGTAAGCGCGTGCCGACAACGCCGTGATGGTCGTGATCATGGCCGTGGTCGTGATCATGGCCATGACTATGGGCGAGTGCGGCGCTTAGCATGAAAACGGCCAAGAGCGCCGCAAGCGCAGTTGCGCGCAGTTGAGTTGAAAGCATGGTGTGTCTCCTCGTTGCATTATTTGTTGATAATCCATTATCAACACGCTGCAGTCTAACAGGCAATCCTCGCGCCGTCAAGCCGATTATTTAACCAAGAACGGTTATCCATTATCAACATACTTTACTAGGTAACCGGCCCCTGCTAGACTAGCGCTCATGAAGCGTCAGACCTCTCAGCGCCGCGCCATTATCCAGGCGCTTAACGATGCACCCGGCCCGCTCACTCCGCAGGAGGTGCTTAAGCAGGCCAGCCAGCTTCACGAAGGGCTGGGCCTGGCTACGGTCTACCGCAACCTCAACGGCTTAGAAGGGCTTGGTGAAGTCATCGCCGTTCACCTCCCTAACGAGACGACCCGTTACGAGCTAGCGGGTCGCGGCCATCACCACCACTTTCGTTGCGAGCGGTGTGATGGGGTGTTTGAGCTTTCTGCCAAGTGTCCGGTAGCGGTGCTGGAAGGGGTGACGCTCCCCGGTGGGTTTAAGGTTGAGCACCACGAACTGACCCTTTATGGCCGCTGTCCGGGGTGCGCTGCCGATTAATGCACCGTATGTCGCGATCCGATCAGGAGCTGCTTGACGTGCTGGATGCCGATGGGCGGCTTACCAGCACTACCAAACCGCGTGCGGAGGTGCATCGCGACGGCGACTGGCACCGCAGCTTCCACCTGTGGATCGTCAAGGAAGGGCGCTATGTGCTATTCCAGCGGCGCGCCAAGCAGAAGGACCTCGAGCCCGGCAAAATCGACGTCACCGTGGGCGGGCACCTCGCCGCCGGCGAGACCATCCGCGACGCCTTGCGCGAAGTCGAGGAGGAGCTGGGGCTGCGCGTAGCCCTAGCAGACCTCGTCTACTTAGAGACGCGCCGGGCGGAGCGGCGGTACGCTCTAGCCAGCGACCGCGAGTTCCAGGAGGTCTACCTGCTGCGCTGCGACCAGGAGTTGAGCGACTATAACCTCAACCCCCAGGAGGTCTATGCGCTGTACGAACTTCCCTTTGAGCGCGCTATCGCCCTCTACCGCGACGGCACGCCCCAGTTCGCCGCCGGTTACGACGCCTATCAGCGGGTCAATAATGCGCTCTTAATCGACGAAGACCTGATTGCCCAGGCCAAAGCCGAGGTGTTGGAGGCGCTAATCAAGATCAAAGCGCTTCTTGGGGACTAAAGTCTAACTCGTCGATCAGCGTCCGTTGTGCTCCGCAACGCGGCTGACACACACCTTTGCGCTCCGATACCTGCCGCAGCCGTGTTACAATTTCTGTGTCGCCCCCGAGATGTTCGGGAGGTCGCGTACATGAAAACGCTCACTTTGCCTCTCCCCACGAATGATATCCGGCGGTTTTGCCGGCGCTGGAAGATTCGTGAATTGGCGCTGTTCGGCTCAGCGTTGCGAATCGACTTTAGCCCAGGCAGTGATATCGATGTCCTTGTCACTTTCGAGGACGATGCCGACTGGGGGCTCCTGGCCCACATCCAGATGCAGCAGGAACTAGCCGGCTTGCTGCACCGCCCCATCGACTTGATTAGCAAACGCGCTTTAGAACGGAGTCCCAACTGGATACGACGTGAGGCTATTTTGAGCACGGCTCAGATTATTGTCTCGAATGACGAGGCAGTCGATGGCCCGCGATGATGCTACTCTGCTCGATATTGCCAATGCGGCACACCTGATTCAAAACTTTATCCAGGGCATGACTAAAGAGGCGTTCCTCGGCGACCTCAAGACGCAGTCCGCCGTGCTGCATCAAGTCATGGTGATCGGCGAAGCGGTCAAGCGGTTGTCGCAAGCGTTCCGCGAGCAGTATCCGATTCTCCCATGGGCGTTGATAGCAGGGATGCGGGATCAGCTTATTCACGGCTACGATGCGGTAGACCTAGAGGAAGTCTGGAAGACAGCCACCTGTGATGTGCCTGAGGTTCTGATCAAGCTGGAGCCGCTCCTACCTCGGTTGCCCCGCAAATAGCGGCTCGGCGGTGAAAGTTGTGTTTGCATCACCGGGGCGCTTCGCCGAACGAGCCAGTCTCTCTCCTGAGCCACGCCAGGTAGTCAGGGTTCCCCTCCATGATGGGGAGGGCCAGCACGCAGGGGGTGTCGTAGCTGTGCAGCGCCTTGACCCGTGCGGTGAGCGCGGGAAGTAAATCAGCCCGGGTCTTGGCGATTAGCACCGCCTCGTGAGCCGTTTCGAGAGCGCCTTGCCACCAGTAGATGGAGGTCATAGCGGGCAGGATATTGACACAGGCCGCCAGCCGCTCCTCGACCAGAGCCCGGCCCAGGCGGAGGGCTTCGTTGTGATCGGCCGCCGTGAGGTAGACCCAGCGCAGGTCACTCATCTCACTCATAGGCGCCTAAGGAGTTGCAGCACCAGCCAGATCACCAGCCCTATGGCGATAAGCCCCAGCAAGATGCGCAGGACAATAGCGCCGATCACGAAGGCTAGGTACAAGATGGCAGCCAGTACCACGAGTGTGAGGAGAGCTTGGATGGTCATGGGATCGTCCCTTGTCGGCTCGAGCGTATCGCTCGCAGTGTGATCAGTAAGAGCGTGAGCACCGTTAGCGGTATGACAAACCAGGCCATCGCTGCACTGAAGATGGCTAAAGCGGCATGTTCAGCCGCCGCCAGCACCAGATATAAGGTATAGGCGATATAGTAGCCCAAGAATACCGCCCCTTCCCACCGTGCGATGACCTGGCCAGTGAAAAAAATCGGCAAGCAGGCAACCGCTACCGCGATCATAATGGGAATATCGAAGTGCAGTGCGGCGGGGGAGACGTAGATGCCGTCCGGGGCGACAACGCCTGACAGCCCCAGGACCATCAGGATGTTGAAAATATTGCTGCCAACAATGTTCCCCACAGCTATATCGCGTTCTCCGCGAATGGTGGCGACGATCGAGGTGGCAACTTCCGGCAAGGAGGTACCGGCTGCCACAATGGTTAAGCCGATGATCAGCTCACTGACCCCCAGCAACTGGGCAATGGTGACCGCACTCTCCACTAGCCAACTCGCGCCAAGCACCAGCAACCCCAGGCCGCCGACGATGTATAGGACGGTTGCCGAGGTGCGGGGCTGGTCTTGCTGGTGGTTGCTAACGCCTTGGCCCGCCTTCCGGCTGTGGCGAATGAGGAATAGGGTATAGATGATAATGCCGGCGACGCACAGAATGCCCTCGATGCGACCGATTCTCCCATCGAGGCTGATCAGGAGGGCCAGCAAAGAGACGGCGATCATCAGCGGCACATCAAGGCGTACCAGTTGCTGAGAGACGACGAGTGGGGCGATTAGGGCCGAGAGGCCAAGGATGAAGAGGACGTTGAAAATGTTGCTGCCCACCACGTTTCCCAGCGCAATATCGGCTTGGCCGGCAAGGCCGGCCGTCACGCTGACCACCAGTTCCGGTGCGCTGGTGCCATAGGCTACAACGGTAAGGCCGATAACTAACGGCGAGATGCCAACTGCTGAGGCGAGCCGGGATGCTCCCCGGACTAACGCTTCGGCACCGACCACTAGCAGCAGCAGGCCGAGCGGAAAAAGCAGCACCGCCATGGTGCCGGATCATACCCTAATCCACTTAGGCGGTACACTAGCGGTGATGAAACAGCTTGATCAAGAACAGCTCTATCAGTTTTTCCGGGATCATCCTGAAAAACCCTGGCATGTCCAGGACATTCAAAAACGCTTAAGCATCGAAGACCGCACCGAACTGCGGCGCGAGCTTAACGCCCTAACCGAGGCGGGCCGGCTGGTCCGCACGCGCCGCCGCACCTACGGCCTACCGCAGGAGATGAACCTGATTCTGGGCCGCTTGCAGGTGACCGCCGGCGGCTACGGCTTTGTTATCCCTGACAAAGAAGGGGGGGGTGACCTGTTCATCCCTGCCGACAGTTTGCACGGCGCCTGGGATGGCGACACGGTGATGGCGCGGCCCAACCCGCACCGCAGTGACGATGGGCGCACCAGTGGCGAAGTGGTGCGGATCGTCGAGCGCAAGCACCGGCAGGTAGTAGGCACGCTCGAGTATGCCCGGGGCTATGCCATCTTGCGCCCCGATTCACCCCGGCTGCGCGAGCGCATTCTGCTCCTTCCCGAGACGGTCGGCGCGCTGGAAGCGGGTACTCGCCTGGTGGCTAAGATGGCGTGGCCAGAGAGTTCCGGTGAGCAAGAGCCGTTCGGCGAGGTGGCAGAGGTCTTGGGTATTGGCGACAATCCCGAGCTGGAGACGCGCGCGGTGATGGTCAAGTTCGACCTCAAGGGGGAGTTTGAGCCCGATACGCTGGCTGAGGCCAAGGCGGTGCCTCCGACCGTGACCCCGGAGATGATGGCGGGGCGGACCGACCTGCGGGCGATCAACACAGTAACCATTGATGGCGAGGATGCCAAGGACTTTGACGACGCCATCTCGGTAGAGCGGATTAAGGGCGACAAGGAACTGCTCCGGGTGGGCGTGCATATCGCCGATGTGTCGTACTACGTGGCGGAGGGGACCAGCCTCGATGAGGAGGCGCGCGAGCGGGCCACCAGCGTCTATCTGCCGGGCCGGGTGCTGCCGATGCTCCCGGAAGAGCTCTCCAACGGCATCTGCTCGCTGATCGAAAAGGCACCTAGATTGGCGCTGTCGGTGCTGATCGACATCACCCTTGCCGGTGAGGTAAAGGGCGTCAAGTTCAAGGAGGCGGTGATTCAGTCCGACGCCCGCCTGACCTACGAGCAGGTGCAGGTGCTGGCCGAGGGCGGGCGCCTGCCGCACGGCTACCGGAAGCTCGAGCGCGACCTTAAGCTCCTCTTGGAGTTGACCCAGACCATACGCCAGCAGCGCTTAGGGCAAGGGGCGCTGGATTTTGACTTCACCGAAGCCAAGGTCGATGTCGATGAGACAGGTGCGCTGCACCTGCTGCCGATCCGCTCCAATCAGGCCCGGCAGCTGATCGAGGAGCTGATGCTGCTGGCTAACCGCCTAGTGGCCCAAGAGCTCTCTAAGCGCGATATCCCGGCGCTGTACCGCGTCCATGAAGATCCAGCCGAGAGCAAACTGCAAGCCTTGCAGCGCTCGCTCGGCAAGCTCGGCTACGAGCTGGATCTGGCTAAGGCCGGCCCGCCAGAGCTGCAAGCCATTCTCCGGCGGGCGGCTGGTAAGCCCGAGGCGCAACTGGTTAACACCTTACTGCTCCGCTCGCTCAAGCAGGCGCGCTACAGCGCTGAGAACCTTGGCCACTTCGGGCTGGCCTTCGAAAACTATCTGCACTTCACCAGCCCCATCAGGCGCTACCCCGACCTGGTGGTACACCGCGTGCTGCGCGCGCTATTGCAGCACCGGTTATCGCCCACCTTAAAGGAGCGGCTCAAGAGCGATTTTCCCAAGCTGGCCGAACACGCCAGCGCGCGCGAGCGGGTCGCCGAGGAGGCCGAGCGCGACCTAAACCGCTACTTCCATGCCCGTTGGGCCAAGGAGCAGATCGGCCAGGAGTTTGCCGGCGTCATTACCGGCGTCACTAACTTCGGCGTGTTCGTAGCGTTACCTAACGGTATTGAAGGGCTGGTCCACGTCTCACATCTCGAGGATGATTACTACCTGTACCTTGAGGACAGCCTGATGCTCTACGGCAAGCACACCCGCCGCAAGTTCCGCCTGGGCGATCGGCTGGCGGTCAAAATTTTAGCGGCTAACGCCATGAGCCGCCAGATCGATCTACTCCCGGCTGATATGGAGCTGCCCGAGCTCGAGCCCGAGCCTGAGACCCGGCCCAAGAGCATTAAGGCGCCGCGCCGTCAGCCGCTGCCGCCCTTTAAGCTCCCTGCGCCGCAGCCCGAACCCCCCCGCCGCAAACGGCGCGTGCTGGTCTTCGGTAAGCGCTAGCATGCGGCCCTGCGCGGCATGTCGGCAGGTGTTCGCCGCCGACACCGAGCCCGCAGCTCCGGTAACCTGTCCAGCATGTGGGCACCAGGGGCCGCCAGCGCGTTTAATGCGCGTCAGTGCTCCGCCTGACCTCGAGACCTTTGTGCGCAACTGGTGCCAGGCTAGAGAACCTCGCTCGCCCCCTGGCTAGCCATTGTCACTGTGACTTGGGGTGTTAGGCTGGTCCGCTGCTGGTAGTGTGCTGTTACCTCGGCAACAAAGGCTGTTATCTGCGCCTCCGCTACTAGCGCCACGGCGCAGCCGCCGAAGCCGGCGCCGGTCATGCGGGCGCCAAAGCAGCCGGAGTGGGCTTGCGCCGTCTCAACCATGGCATTTAGGGCTGCACTGCTGACCTCGAAGTCGTCGCGCAGGCTGGCGTGGCTGGCGTTCATGAGCTGCCCCAACCGGACGCTGTCGCCCCGGCGCATCGCCTCAGCGGCCTGCAAGGTGCGCTCGTTTTCGCTGACTACATGCCGGGCGCGTTTGGCCATTAACGGCTCGAGCTTGTCAGCAGCGGCGCTGAACTGCGCTAGCGACACGTCGCGCAGGGCGGCCACGCCAAAAAAGCGGGCTGCCGCTTCGCACTGGCGGCGGCGTTCGTTGTAGGCCGAGTCGACCAGGCCGCGGCGAGTGGCGGTGTCTAAGATCACCACTTGTGAGCCGGGCGGCAGCGGCACGGGCGTTAGCTCCAGCGAGCGGCAGTCGATAAGCAGGGCGTGCCCGGCGACACCGGCGGCGCTAACCAGCTGATCCATAATGCCGCAGTTGACCCCTACCCAGCGGTTTTCGGCCCGCTGCGCCAGTTGGGCCATGCGGGCAGGCTCCCAGGCGAAGCCGGAGACCACCTGAAAGGCCTTAGCCACCGCCAGCTCGAGCGCTGCCGAGCTAGATAGGCCCGCTCCGCGCGGCACATCGCCGCTAATGACCCCGTCGAAGCCTTGCAACTCTAGGCCCGCTTCTTGTAGCGCCCAGGCCACTCCCTTGGGGTACTCGAGCCAGCCGCTGGCCTGCTCCAAGTGGTCCAGATCGAACTGGCCTTCGCTATTAAACTCCAGCGCGTGTAGCTGCACCCGGCGGTCGTTGCGGGGCCGCAACGCGATCCACACCGCCCGCTCAATAGCTAGCGGCAGCACGAAGCCGTCGTTGTAGTCGGTGTGCTCACCGATCAAGTTGACCCGCCCCGGCGCCCGCACCAGCTGCTTGGCGGCCTCTCCGAAGCGCGCCATGAAGGCTTGCTGCAACGCCTGCTTCATGCTTGCCGGTAGTGGACGTCGCTAAGCGACGCCAGGCGTTGGGCGGCCTGTTCGGGGGTCAGGTCGCGCTGTGCTTCGCACAGCAGTTCATAGCCGACCATGAACTTCTTCACGGTGGCCGAGCGCAACAGCGGCGGATAGAGATGGGCGTGCAGCTGCCAGTGGGACAGGTCACCCGGTTCGAACGGCGCACCGTGCCAGCCCATGGAGTAGGGGAAGCTGGTCTCAAAGAGATTATCGTAGCGGGTCAGCAAGCGCTTCAGTATGGCGGCCAGGGCGTCGCGCTCGCGGTCTGCGATTTCCGGCAGGCGCAACACTTGGCGGCGCGGCAGGATTAGCGTCTCAAAGGGCCACACCGCCCAATAGGGCACCAGCGCCAACCAGTGGTCGTTTTCAATGACGATCCGTTCAGCCCGGTCGGCCTCCAGGCGGGCATAGTCCAACAGCAAAGGGGTGTGGTGTTGCTCCCAGTACGCCCGCTGCCGCACATCCTCTTTTTCGATCAGCGTCGGCAGAGCGCTGCTGGCCCAGATCTGCCCGTGCGGATGGGGGTTGCTGCACCCCATAATCGCCCCTTTGTTCTCAAAAACTTGTACCCAGCGATACTTTGCGCCCAGCTCGGTGGTCTGATCGGACCACAGGTCGACCACGGTCCGGATCTCCTGAAGCAGCATCTCGGGCAGGGTGAGATCGTGGCGCGGTGAAAAGCAGATCACCCGGCAGGTCCCCTGCACGCTCTCAATGGTTAGCAGCGGGTGCGTCTCAGCCGCTTCGGGAACCTCCGGCAAGAGGGCCGAAAAGTCGTTGGTAAAGACAAAGGTGCTCTCATACTGAGGGTTCTTAACGCCCCCGGCGCGGGTGTTGCCGGGGCACAGGTAGCAGCTCGCATCATAAGCGGGGCGGGTTTCCTGGGCGGTCTTTTCGATCTGGCCTTGCCACGGCCGCTTCATGCGGTGGGGCGAGACCAGCACCCACTCGCCGGTGAGTGGGTTCTGACGCCTATGCGGATGATCAGCGGGATTAAACATTGTGACCTTTCTCGCCTGAGTAGGCAGCGCGGCGGGCGCCGCAGGAGTCGCGCACGATTAGCTCGGTGTCCAGCAGTAGCCGAGGGTTGGGCACCGGTCTCCCTTCAATCAGGTCGAGTACCATCTCGCCTGCCAACCGCCCCTGCTCGGTGGCCGGGGCGCGCACCGTAGTCAAGGGGGGCGCGGTGTAGGCGGCGGTGGGGATATCGTCATAGCCGACTACAGCCATATCCTCAGGGATGCGCAGGCCGCGCTGGTGAAGGGCGGCTAGCGCCCCGAGGGCTATGGTGTCGTTACCGGCGAAGAGTGCCGTTGGATAGGGCCGCTCGGCCAGCAGCGAGCGCATCGCCGCAAAGCCGCTGGCGGCGCTGTGGTTGCCGCGCCTTACCAGCGCGGGGTCGGCGAGTAGGTCGGCCATAAGCAGCGTGCGGCGGTAGCTCTCCAGCCGCCGATCAGATGAGCCGTAGCCTAGGGGAGCGAAGGTGATGTGTGCGATGCGCCGGTGGCCGAGGTTAATGAGGTGCCGCACGGCCTCCCGCACGCCGGTGCGGTGGCTCACCGAATGGTTGGGCGGAGCCTTGTAACCGCCCGCCTCTCGCAGCTTGCCAAGGGTAACCAGTGGGAACCCCTCCTGGTTGAGCTGACGGAGCCCTTCATCGTGAGGGCGGGGGTTGATAACTACCAGGCCGTCGATCTGCTTGGCCCTGACCAGCTCGATATAGACATCCGGTTGACTGACATCTTCGGGTGTTTCGACCAGGGTGCGGAACCCCCGCTCGCGGCTGACTTTAATCAAACTGTATAGCACCTGGGGGATAAACGCGTCTACCAGCAGGTGCTCGGCATGGTTGACGATCAGGCCGACGGTGCCCGTGCGCCCGCTGGCCAGCGTGCGGGCGGCGGCATCCGGCACATAGCCCAGCTCGAGCGCTGCCTGCAAGACCCGCGCCCTAGTCCGTTCTGCAAACTTCATCCCCGGCGCGTTGTTGAGGATTAAAGACACCGTGCTGCGCGACACCCCGGCCCTCTTGGCAACCTGCTGGCTAGTGGAGCGCTTGGTGACTGAAGGGGTGGTTCTGGACATGGCCGCCGGCCTGCTAGCTTATCACCTAACCGCCCCGCAGCGTATCGGGTAAGCTGCCGTGCGCGGCCAACAGCTCATCGACCATGGCCCAGATCTCGTCGATGCTTAGCTCTGCTGCGGTGTGCGGGTCGAGCATGGCGGCGTGATAGACATGTTCACGCTTGCCGGATAGCGCCGCTTCGACCGTTAGGGCCTGCACGTTGACATTGGTCTGGATCAAGGCTGCCAGTTGCGGCGGCAGGCTCCCGATACGGGTCGGTTGAACGCGGTTCTTATCGACCAGGCAAGGTACCTCGACACAGCAACCGTGCGGCAGGTTATCGATCAAACCGTGGTTTAACACGTTGCCGTAGATCACGCTGGGCTGACCCGTCTCGCAGCTATGGATGATGGTGGAGCCGTATTCGAGGCTGCGCTTGACCTCATTAAGATGGGCGAAGCTAGCTACTGTGTGCTCAACCGAGCGTGGCATCACCGTGATGCTCTTTGCCGCGATGGCCTGCCGCAGTGCTTGGGCATCGACTGAACCGGGCTCTTTAAGCTCCTGCTCAATAAAACCCCAGGCGACTTCGTAGACTTCGCAACGGCCCGGATACTCGTCAAGCGGGATGTTGAAGCGCTTTAACAACTCAGGCCGGTCGCGTTTGATGAACCACGGGACGTATTCCGCGAAATGCTCGCTCGACTCGGTCACGAAGTAGCCGAGCCGCCTAAGCATCTCGTAGCGGACCCGGTTCCAATCGGGCACCCGGCCCTCACCAATGACCCGGTGCAGGGCAGGGTAGAGGTCCTGGCCGTTACGTTCGAACTTGAGGTAAAAAGCCAGATGGTTGATGCCGGCGGCCAGGTAATCGATCTCGTTGGCCGGTATGCCGAGATCTTTGGCCAGCTCATGTGCCGTGCCCTGGACGCTGTGGCACAGGCCCACAGTAGGAATCTTGGAGGCGCGGTTTAAGGCCCAGGTCACCATGGCCATAGGGTTGACGTAGTTGAGGTGCAAGACCCCAGGGCACAGCCGCTCCATAGCGCGGACCATCTCCAACATCACGGGGATCGTGCGCAGCGCCCGCATAATGCCGCCGATGCCCAAGGTGTCGCCGATGGTTTGCCTGAGGCCGTACTTCTTTGGGATCTCGAAGTCGATGACCGTCGCGGGTCGATAGCCGCCGACCTGGATCATGTTGATAGCGTAATCAGCGCCGTCAAGCGCCCGCTCCCGGTCGGTGGTGACCTCCAAGGTGGGCTTCACGCCGAGGGCGGCTGCGACGCGGCGGCTGACTTTCTCCGAGAGCTCGAGCCGCTTAGTGTCGATGTCAAAAAGGCTGATGGTGGCATCAGCTAGCTCAGGGTAGCTAAGAATGTCGCCGAGTAGGTTCTTAGCAAAGACCGTGCTGCCGGCACCGATGAAGGTAATCTTGGGCATCTACGCTCCTTAGGGGGTGGCCAACTTAGGCGGTAGCCAAGCCGCCTGTTCCGCTAGCATCTCTGTAACCATAGCGTGAATCTCCGGCAAGGTGAGGACGGCGGCGG
>JAGXSO010000073.1 GCA_018333775.1 Truepera sp. | reverse complement strand
CATCAAGGGAGCCATATGTTAGAACGCGTCGCTATCTTCATCGACGGCAGCAATCTGTATAACGGTATGCGTGACAATTTGCAGAGCACCCGCGTCAACCTGCAAGAGCTGATCCGGCAGCTTTTAAGGGATCGTCGACTGATGCGCACCTACTACTACAACGCCCCGCTGACCGATGATTACGATACTGAGCTGCGCGAAGGCCAGCACCGCTTTTTCGATTCATTGCGGCGGATTCCCTACGTCACGGTGCGGTTGGGGCGGCTGCACCGCCGCAACGACGGCTCGTTGGTCGAAAAGGGGATCGACGTAGCGATCGCGGTCGAATCGCTATCGCTAGCCTGGGAGAACGCCTACGATACAGCGCTCCTCGTCTCCGGCGACGGCGATTACGTTGAGCTGGTAGAAGCGATTAAGCGCAAAGGCAAGCACGTCGAGTGCGCCATGTTCAAGAATCAGTCAGCCGGAGTGCTGCTCGAGCACGTCGATCGCTTTCATCCTATGGATGAACTGAGCTGGTCAAAGATCCTGTTCTAGTCCTCCCATATTGCATGTTAGTTATTTCCCGCCGTCCATCCATGTGACAGTTTTGTTGCGCCAGACTCAACTCGCCGGACAGCTAAAGACGTTAACATGAAGGCATGTCCGGCCAGCGCCCTCCTGCCCCAACCTTTGCCCATCTGCACCAACACACGGCCTATAGCCTGCTAGACGGCGCGGCTCGGATTAAAGACCTCATCGCCTGGGTCAAGGAGATCAGCCCGGCGCGCCCGGTAGTAGCCATCACCGACCACGGCAACATGCACGGCGCTATTGAGTTCTATAAGACCGCCGAGCAAGCCGGAGTTAAGCCGATCATCGGTTTTGAGGCTTACGTCGTCGCCGGTTCGCGCTTCGAAAAGCGTAAACCCAGCAGCAAGCTCGATGGGGGCTACTTCCACCTGACGTTGTTAGCTAAGAACATGGTCGGCTACAAAAATCTCTGCAAGCTCAACTCGCGGGGCTGGCTGGAGGGCTTTTACGGCAAGCCGCGAGTCGATCATGAACTGCTGCGCGAGTACAGTCAAGGGGTAATCGCGCTCTCAGGCTGCTTAGGCGCCCAGCTCCCCCGCACCCTGCTCGACGCCGGTTTCGAGGCCGGCGAGGAGGTCTTGCAGCAGTACTTAAGCATCTATGGTGACGACCTGTTCATCGAGTTGCAAAACCATGGCCTTACGGAGCAGCAGCGGCTCAACCCGATGCTTAAGGAGCTGGCCCACCGCTATGGCCTTGGCCTGGTCGCCACCAACGACGGGCATTACGTCAAGAAAAGTGACGCCAGAGCGCATGAGGCGCTGCTAGCCGTGCAGACCAAGACCACCCTGTCAGACCCCAATCGCTTCCGCTTTGCCTGTGACGAGTTCTATGTCAAGACGCCTAGCGAGATGACCGCCGCCATCCCGGAAGATGAGTATCCTAGCGCGCTAACCAACACCATGCTGGTAGCCGACCTGTGCGACTTGGTACTGCCCATCGGCAACAAGCGGAGCTATCAGATGCCGGAGGTGCCGCTACCCCAGGGGCGGACGCTGGCTGAGCAGCTCCGCTACCAGACTTATGAAGGGCTCATGGCGCGCTATGCGGTAATTACCGAGGAGCTCTTGCGGCGCTATCTGAGCCTGGCGCAGCCCGAGGTCCCAGAGCATCTCCAGGGCGTGCTCTTGGCGCTGGCCAAGGTCGGTGATAGCTATCAGCGCGCGGCAAAGGAGCGCGGCGAGCCCCCCCCTTACCCTCCCCATCTGGAGGCACTCAAAGCGACTGCGGTCGATCCCATCGCGCTCACGGTGCTCGAGCGGGCCGAGTACGAGCTAGGCGTCATCATCGCCATGGAGTTTCCCGACTATTTTCTGATCGTCGCCGACTTCATCAACTGGGCCAAGAATCACGGCATCGCGGTCGGGCCGGGGCGCGGCTCAGGGGCCGGTTCGATCGTCGCCTACGCCACGCGCATCACCGACATCGACCCGCTGGAGTTCAATCTGCTGTTCGAGCGCTTCTTAAACCCTGATCGCGTCAGCATGCCCGACTTCGATGTGGACTTTTCCGACGCGCGGCGCTTAGAGGTAATCGACTACGTGCGCCGCACCTATGGCGAAGAGCGTGTGGCGCAGATCGCCACCTTCGGGACTATGGCCAGCAAGGCTGCCATCAAGGATGCGGCGCGCGTACTGGAAGCCCCCTATGCTGAGGCTGACAAGATCTCCAAGCTGATTCCAGCGGTGTTCGGGCGCTCCATCCCGATCGCCAAGGCGCTGCAGGAAGTGCCGGAGATCAAGCAGGCCTACGACCAAGGGGCCCGTGAATATATCGACGTGGCGCTGGCGCTCGAGGGCTTAACTCGGCACGCCTCGGTCCATGCCGCCGGGGTGATTATCGCGCGCGAGCCGGTGCAGGAGCTGGCGCCGGTGTTCCGCAGCGGTGACGGCCCGATCATTTGCCAGTACGACATGAACTCGGTCGAGGAGCTGGGCTTCCTCAAGATGGACTTTTTGGGCTTGCGGGCGCTGACCTTTATCGAGACTGCCGTCAAGATTGTTAAACAGTCGCACGGTATCACGCTAAATCCCGATAAGTTTCCAACCGACGACCAGGCGACCTTCGAGCTGCTCTCGCGTGGCGAGGCCGCGGGGGTGTTCCAGTTCGAGTCGGCAGGGATGGTAGACACGCTAAAGAAGCTCAAACCGCGGCGCATTCAGGACCTGATCGCGGTAGCGGCGCTGTATCGCCCCGGCCCGATGGAGAATATTCCGACCTATATCCGCCGCCACCACGGGCTCGAGCAGGTTGACTATTCGGACTTCCCCCGCGCCGAGCCGCTGCTGCGACCGATCCTGGCGGAGACCTACGGCATCCCGGTCTATCAGGAGCAGATCATGCAGATCGCTCAAGCCGTCGCCGGCTACTCGCTGGGTGAAGCCGATCTGTTGCGGCGCGCCATGGGCAAGAAGAAGCTCGATGAGATGCTTAAACAGCGGGCAGTGTTTGAGAAGGGGGCAGCCAGCAAGGGGATCGGCAAAGAGGAGGCCAACCGCATCTTCGACCTGCTGGAGAAGTTTGCCAACTACGGCTTCAATAAGTCACATTCGGCCGCCTACAGCGTGCTCTCCTATCAGACCGCTTACTTAAAAGCGCACTACCCGGTCGAGTTCATGGCCGCGCTGCTGACGGTTGAGCGTGGCGACTCCGACAAGGTCGCAGAGTACGTGGGCGACGCCCGCCACCTGGGGATTCAGGTGCTGCCGCCTGACATCAACGAGTCGGGGGCCGACTTTACCCCGCTCGGCAAGGTTATTCGCTTCGGCTTAGCCGGGGTTAAGAACGTGGGCGATGGCGCGGTGGAGCAGATCCTGGCCGAGCGCGAACGAGGTGGGCGCTTTCGCAGCCTAGCCGACTTCTGCCGACGGACTAGCAGCGCGGCAGTCAACAAGCGGGCCGTAGAGCATCTGGTTAAGGCCGGCGCTTTCGATGCGCTGGGCGAGCGCCACCGCCTGCTGGCCAACCTCGAGCCGCTCCTCAAGTGGGGGGCTGTGCAGCGCGAACAGGCTGCTAGCGGACAGTTCGGGCTGTTTGCCGCCGACACCGCTCCACCGCTCTCTGATACCCCACCCCTGAGCCGGCTCGAGCTGCTCCGCATGGAAAAAGATGCGCTGGGGCTCTATATCAGCGACCACCCGCTCAACAGCTACCCCGGCCTGGCGGCGGTCGCTCACTGTCCAGTCGATCAGGTGGAGGTGTGGTTCAGATGGCAGCAGTCAGCGCGACCGGGGCAGCGCTGCCAGGTGATCTTGGCCGGCCTAGTGCAGGATATCGCCAAGAAGCCGACCAAAAAGGGGGGCATGATGGTGCGTTTTAAGCTAGCCGATGAGAGCGGGTCGCGTGAGGTGATGGCGTTTAGCCGTGTCTATGATGAGATCGCTGAGCAACTGGCTGAGGAGATACCGGTGATAGCGGTAATCGAGGCTTCCGAGGATGGTGAATCGCTACGCCTGGCGGTAGAGCGCTTGATCGTTTGGGAAGAGCGCCGCTCGCTGCCGCAGATAGCCTTGCTGATGTTCGACCTAGCCCAGGTGGACGAACACCTGCTGGTAGACCTCCGCTCGCGGCTCGACGAAGTCGCCGGCCGCACTCCCTTGCAGTTGCAGGTGCGTACCCCCCAGGGTGTAGTGACCTACGCTGCCGAGGCGCGGGTGGAAGCCGAGCGCCTGGTCGAGCTCGAAGCCAGCTATCCTTGGCTCAAGACAGCCCTCAGCGTCGACCGAGTGAGTTTGTTACAAGGCCGCAACGGTCGGGCCTTGGCTTCTAAGCCTGAGGTGCCCTTTTAGGATGGTAGGTAGTGGGTTGTGGGATGTGGGAAGTAGGAAAACCCCCACAACCTACTACCTGCAACCTGTTGCCGAGAGGGTGAAGCGCTCAACCTTGGCTGCGCGCTACCTGGCTGATGCCATAGGTTCACTTCCACTCGCGCAGAGTATAGACTAGCAGCATGAAGCTCTTTAGGGTTGCGGCGTGATTAAAGTCGGCATTATCGGCACAGGCTGGGCTGATCGGGTGCAGATTCCGGCCTTTAAAGCTGCCGGGCTTGCTATCGTCGGCCTGGCCGGGCGCGACCAAGCGAAAACTGCGCGGGTAGCTGCCGCGCACGGCATTGCCTTTCACACTACCGACTGGCGCGAACTGCTTGAGGTCTGCGACCTGGTATCGGTAACCTCACCGCCCGCGCTGCACCAGGAACAGGCTATCGCCGTCCTGGAGGCCGGCAAGCACCTGTTATGCGAAAAGCCCTTGGCGCTGAATATGACCGAGGCGCAACTCATGTGCCGGGTAGCCGAGCGCTACCCCGAGCAATTGGCGCTAGTAGATCATCAACTCCGCTTCCTGCCGGCCCAGCGCAAAGCCAAGGAGCTGATCGACAGTGGCGCCATCGGGCGCGTCATCACTGTTACGGTGCGTATCACCTCCGGGAGCCGGATGAACCCGCGTGAGCCGTTTAACTGGTGGTCGGATGCCGCGCAGGGCGGCGGCATCCTGGGCGCTATCGGCTCGCATGCGCTAGACGGTATCCGCTGGCTGCTCGAGCCCCACTGCGGCCGCATTGAGATTGCCGGAGCAGCGCTCGGGCGGACCTATCCGACCCGTCTTGACACCAGCGGCAACGTGCGCGAGGTCACCGCTGACGATATCGCTTCACTGGTGTTTCGCCTCGGTGAGGTAGTTGGCACCTTGCTGGTACACGGTGCGGCGCTCGATGAAGCGGTCGATCTCTTAACCGTTCGCGGCGAGCGGGGGACGCTGGTTATCGACAAGTCGCTCAAGCTTTACCTTGGCAAACGCCGCGGTCCGCTTAAGGAGTATGTTACCCGCTTGCCGGAGCTGGTGCCCAACCGCTTCCGCGCCAACCCGTTTGCTGCCGGTAGCGTACTCTTGGGTCTGGCGCTGAGCGAAGCGCTAGGAAACCGGCGTGAGCTAAGTGCCTTGACTCCCGCCGCCAGGTTAGCGGACGGGCTGGCAGTACAGCGACTGCTCGATGAGGCGCGTCATCTGGCCCGCTGATACCACGCTCTCATCCGGCAGCGCTTACAATAGCGAGCGTGAGCAGCTCCTTGCTAAGCACCGCAATGGCTTGGCGTTGGCATCGCTGGGGTTCCTTAGCAGCCGCGCTCTCACCCACGCAAAGAGGGCGATCAGGTGGGAACACCTACCGCCTACCAGTCAAACCGCTAATTTTTCGAGGAATTGCCCATGAACGTTTGTTCACCACCGCGCATGAAAGCACGGCCACCACTTGGGGTCGCCCCTACTCGAATACTTGAATACTTGAATACTGCTTTTCGTAGGAGGTTTACATGGCACGCAACATTTCGGTAGCACTTACTGTAGCGCTACTGCTGGGGGGGCTCTGGCTCGGTACCCGCGCCCAGACTCAAGCACCAGAGCCAGCCGCCCCAGCGCTAGACATTCCTGCAGGGTTCAGCCTCACTCCATTCTTATCAGACGAGCCGGTGCGACAGTTTACCGAGGCTCAGAGCGTACTGCTGCCGGACACTGACTACGCCGCAGTCATCGATACCAGCCGCGGGCGGCTGGTAATCGATCTCTTCGAGCAGACCCCGATAACGGTCAATAGCTTGGTGTTCTTAGCACGGCACCGCTACTTCGATGGCATCGTCTTTCACCGGGTACTCGATGGTTTCATGGCCCAGACCGGCGATCCTACCGGTACCGGCCGCGGCGGCCCCGGCTATCAGTTCGAGGACGAGATCGTCCCCGGCTTGGTCCACGATCAGAAGGGGGTGGTCTCGATGGCCAACGCCGGGCCAAACACCAACGGCAGCCAGTTCTTTATCACCTTTGCCGCTACCCCTTGGCTAGACGGCAGGCATACCGTATTTGGTCGGGTCGTCGAAGGGCTGGAAGTGCTAGACGCCCTGACACGCATCGACCCGCAAACCCCCAGCATAATCGCCTTCCTTACCGACTCGCTAGCCAGTCTAGCCGAGCAGGGTGTCCTGCTAGCCGGCGAGGCTGACCAGACGCTACAGAGCTATCTGAGCGAGAGCTTAGGCGTCATGCCGGCGGCCGGTCAAACTTTTACTGTGGACGGCTTTACCGGCGTGCTCGGCCGCTTGGGCGATACCCCGGCTATCGGCTTTTTCCCCCAACCCGACGTGATTGAGCGGATGTTCATTATTGAGCGCCCTGCTAGTAGCCAGTGATTTACTCAGCCCGTTATCGGAAGAATTGCCCATGTATCGTTCACCATCAGCGAAGCCTTGTCCTGAGCGCAGCGAAGGGGCCGAGGCGAAGCCGTACCGAGGATGAAAAGGCGATCAGTCTTTCAGCGTGTCAGGCTATCAGCAAAACCACTGACTGACAGAATTACTCGGGCGAAGCCTTCTGAGAGCCTGAAAGCCTGCTGGGCTCAAGGGTTTCGCCCCTACTTGAATACTTGAATACTTGACTACTTGACTACTTGACTACTGATTTTCGAAGGAGCACAGATGGCCAGCCAACACCTGTTAGGCTACACCGAGAGTCCCCGCTCGGAGACTCGTCAGACCGAGTTCTCCCGCGCCGAAACGGTACTAACGCCCGGTAAGGACTACCGCGCCATACTCAGCACGCGCCACGGCGATATCATCATCGAGCTGTTTCAGGACCAGGCGCCGCGCACAGTCAACAACTTCGTATTCTTAGCGCTGCACCGCTTCTATGACGGAGTGGCCTTTCACCGCGTGTTAGCAGAGTTCATGGCCCAGACCGGCGACCCTACCGGTACCGGTCGCGGCGGCCCCGGCTATCGCTTTGAAGACGAGTTCCATCCGGCTTTGCGGCACGATAAGAAGGGTGTGTTATCGATGGCTAACGCTGGACCAAACACCAACGGTAGCCAGTTCTTCATCACTTTTCAGCCTACTCCCTGGCTAGACGGCAAGCACGCGGTGTTCGGCCAGGTTATCGAAGGGCTGGAGATGCTCGACGCGCTCACCCGCATCGACCCGCAGCGGCCTTCGGGCGTCAAGCCGGACGTAATCAGCCGACTCGCGATTGTCGAGAAGTAACCTTAATTACAGCGCCAGCGGGCTAACACGCAAGGCTCGAGCCTTGGCCTGCTGCTGCAGGTGAGTGGTAAAAGCGGTCAGCGGCACACCCTGCTGTTCCGGCTCCTGGCGGCTTCTGAACGAGACCTGCGCCGCTCCTTGCTCCTGGTCGCCGACGATCACCGTGTAAGGGATCTTGTACAGCTCGGCGGCGCGGATCTTATGGTTCATGCGCTCCGCGCCGTCATCGACGCTGGCGCGCAACCCGGCTTGAACCAAGGCCGCTGCTACCTGTCGGGCATAGGGCAGGTGCCGATCGGCGATCGTCACGATCCGCACCTGCTCGGGAGCGAGCCACAAGGGAAAGTCGCCGGCGAAGTGCTCGGTTAAAAAGCCGACCATCCGCTCATGGGTGCTCAAGGGCGCCCGGTGGATGCACAGGGGCGTCTCACTCTCGTTTCGATCGTTAATAAAGTGTAGCTTGAAGCGCTCCGGCTGGGCAAAATCGACCTGGTTGGTGGCCAGCGTAAACTCCTTGCCGATAGCGGAGTAGATCTGCACGTCGATCTTGGGGCCGTAGAAGGCGGCTTCGTCCGGCACTTCGAGGTAGGGAACGCCGCCGTTGTCCATAGCGCGGCGGACCATGGCCTCGGTTTTAAGCCACAGCGCCTCATTGTCAACATACTTCTGACCGAGGCCTGCCCGGCTATGGGTGCTGAGGCGCATCACGTAGCGGTCGATGCCGAACAGCTTGAAGTAGTTAAGGTAGAGCTGCACCACCGCCAAGAATTCGGCTTCGAACTGCGCCTCCGAGCAGTAGATGTGGGCGTCGTTCATCTGCATGCTGCGCACCCGCATCAGGCCAAAGAGCACGCCGGATTTTTCATAGCGGTAGCAGGTGCCGTACTCGGCCAGGCGGACCGGCAGCTCGCGGTAAGAGCGCGGGCGGGCCGCAAAGATCTTGTGGTGGAAGGGGCAGTTCATCGGCTTGAGGTAGTACTTAACCCCTTCTAGCTCCATCGGCGGGTACATCTCCTCAGCGTAGTAAGGCAGGTGCCCGCTCTTTAAGAACAGCTGTTCCTTGGTGATGTGGGGGGTTCTAACGCGCTGATAACCGGCTTGCTCCTCTATCTCCTTGGCCAGCTGCTCGAGCTCTTCGATGATGATCGCGCCACGGGGCAGCCAGAGCGGCAGGCCGGGACCGATCTCATCGTCAAAGGTGAATAGTTCTAGCTCGCGGCCAAGCTTGCGGTGATCACGCTTCTTGGCCTCCTCAAGCTGCCACAGGTGGTGCTTAAGCTCCTCCTTCGTCAAAAAGGCTACGCCGTAAATGCGCTGCAGCATGGGGCGCGCTTCATCGCCACGCCAGTAGGCCCCGGCGATCGACATCAGCTTAAAGTGCGGTGTCACGGCGCCGGTAGTCGGCACATGCGGACCGCGGCAGAGGTCAGTAAAACCGTTCTCGCCGCCTTGTTCATAAAAGGTGAGGGGCGTCCCCTCGGGCAGCTCGGCGATCAGCTCGAGCTTGTAGGGGTCGTTCAGGGCCTGATAGCGGGCGATCGCTTCGCTGCGCGGCAGCTCGTACTTGCGTAAAGCAAGGTTCTGCTTTACGATCTCACGCATCCGCGCCTCGATCTCGACCAGATCGTCGGGAGTTAAGCTGCGCGGTAGGTCAAAATCGTAGTAAAAGCCGTGCTCAATCACCGGCCCGATCCCCAGCCGCACCAGGCGCGCATCAAAGCCCTGGGCCACGAAATACTCCCGCACCGCCTGGGCCATGACATGGGCCAGGGTATGGCGCATCAGCGCGATAATCTCAGCGTCTTGCTTAGTGACCATGGCGACCTTGGCGCCGTCAGACAGCACCTGAAACAGGTCGGTAAGCTGATCATCGACACGGGCGCCGATGGCTGCCTTAGCCAGTCCCGGGATCAGCTCGGCGACCTGGCGCGGGGTGGCCCCGGCTGGAAGTTCTAGCACCTTGCCGTCGGGAAGGGTAATCTGCATGCTTCACCTCGCAAATGACCATAGCAATGAGCAGTAACTCTACCACAGACTCCCAGGGCAGGGTATTATCGCCCATTATGCGCAGACTAGGGTGTTTCCTATTGCTTTTGCTCTCATTCTCTATAGCGGCAGCGCAGGGGGACGAGATTGGCTATATCGAGGGGCGAATTATCGCCATCGATGAGGCGCGCAACGTGGCGATCGTCGCGCTGCCGGACCGCACTGTAGAAGCCCAGCTCGGCACCGGCTTCGCCATGGAAGGAGCCCCACTACTGGAGTTCCGTGAGGGGCAGCGGGTTGAGCTCTACTTTGCCCCCGGCCCTGATGGCCAGCGGCAATACAACGTTGCCGACTGGGTAAGGCGCCCGGCGCTGCTGTGGCTGCTAGGGCTGTTTGTGTTAGTGGCGCTGGTGGTAGCACGCGGCAAGGGGTTGCGCGCTATAATCGCTACCTCGGCCAGCCTGATCGTAATCATCGCCTTCATCGTGCCGGGGATTCTGGCCGGTCATAACCCGCTGCTAATCTCCTTTATCGGCGCTGGCGGCATTCTGATCTTGGCCATCTACTTTGTTCATGGTCTTAACTGGAGCACTACCGCAGCACTACTGGGAACCCTCATCGCTGTAGCCATTACCATGGGGCTTGGCATCGCTTTCAGCGATCTGGCCCATCTCACCGGTATGGGCGACGACAAGGCGATGTTCATCAGCTTCGGTGCGCCGCAAATAGCCTTAAAGGGACTGTTGCTGGCCGGGCTGGTGATAGGAGCCTTGGGGGCACTGGCCGATATTACTATTGTGCAGGCCAGCGTGGTGCGCGAACTCGCTCACGCCAACCCGAACTTTGGCCTACGCGAGCTCTACCGGCGGGCCATGAAGGTGGGGCTTGAGCATGTCGGCTCGCTGATCGATACCTTGGTGTTGGCCTATACCGGAGCAGCCCTGCCGTTGCTGGTGCTGCTTAATCTCAGCGAGGTCGGGACCATCCGAGCGCTTAATCTGGAGCTGGTGGCCACCGAGATAGTGCGCATCCTGGTCGGCTCGATCGGGCTGATCCTGGCCGTTCCCTTAACCACCTTACTGGCAGCGCTGCTCTTTCGCGGTGATCGGCTACCCGGCAAGCCTGGGCTCGAGCCCGGCCATAAACACTGACCATCCTCTCGGGGTAACCCCTTAGCTGCGATACTCACCCCACTCCCGCTTGAGCACCCCACACACTTCACCGAGCGTAGCGCCGACCCGGAAGGCCGCTAGTACCGGCTCGAAGAGGTTAGCGTTGCCGGTTGCGGCGCGGTGCAGTTCGGCCAGCGCGGCCTCGGTCGCGACCTGATGCCGCTGCTGCCGCCAAGTCCGTAGCTGACGGGCGCGCTGCCGCTCTACCTCCGGGTCGATCTGCTGCGTGGGGATAGGAGGGTCTTGCTCGGTGCGAAAGCGATTGACCCCGATGATAACTCGTTTAGCGCTTTCAATCTCCCGCTGAAACTCATAGGCTGCCGCCTCGATCGCCTCCTGCACAAAACCCGCTTCGATGGCCGCCACACTGCCGCCTAGCTCTTCGATCTCTTGCAGCCAGCGCTCAGCCTCGCGCTCAAGGCTATCGGTCAAGTGCTCGAGGTAATAGCTCCCGCCCAGGGGATCAACCACTGCGGGGACGCCCGTCTCATAGGCTAGAATCTGCTGGGTACGCAGCGCCAGGCGCGCCGAGTCCGGGGTGGGCAGGCCGAGCGCCTCATCATGCGCGTTGGTGTGCAGCGACTGGGTGCCGCCGAGCACCGCCGCTAGCGCCTGGTAGGCGGTGCGCACCACATTGTTTTCGGGCTGCTGGGCGGTCAGCGTGCTGCCGCCGGTCTGGGTGTGAAAGCGCAGCAGCCACGACTTGGGGTTCTGGGCGCCGAACTCCTCGCGCATGATTCGCGCCCACATCCGCCGGGCAGCCCGGAACTTGGCTACCTCCTCGAAGAGGTGGTTGTGGCAGGCAAAAAAGAAACTTAGCCGCGGCGCAAAGCGGTCAAGCTCGAGCCCGCGCGACAGCGCCGAGCGCACATAAGCCTTAGCGTTGGCCAGAGTAAAGGCGATCTCTTGTACGGCGGTGGCACCCGCCTCGCGAATGTGATAACCAGAAATTGAGATGGTGTTCCAGTTTGGGAGCTTGAGCGAGCAGTACTCAAAGAGATCGGTGACCAGGCGCATCGAGGCTGGCACCGGATAGATGTAGGTGCCGCGCGCCACGTACTCCTTGAGGATGTCGTTCTGCACTGTGCCAGAGAGCTTTTCTGGCAGCACACCCCGCTCTTGGGCTACCAGGATATAAAGTGCCAAAAGCATCATCGCCGGGGCGTTGATGGTCATCGAGGTCGAGACCTGCTCGAGCGGGATGCCGGCCAAGAGCGTGCGCATGTCGTCCAAGGTGGCGATCGATACCCCTACCCGCCCCACCTCGCCGCGGGCTAACGGATCGTCCGGGTCGAGGCCGAGCTGGGTGGGCAGATCGAAGGCTACCGACAGCCCGGTGGTCCCTTGTGAAAGCAGGTAGCGGTAGCGCGCATTAGAGGCTTCCGCCGAACCGAAGCCTGCGTACTGGCGCATGGTCCACAGCCGGCCCGTGCTGTACATCTCGGGATAGATGCCGCGGGTAAAAGGGTACTCCCCGGGCCTACCCAGCCGCTCGGTCAGCTCTTCGGGCGGATCGTCATAGCATGTCATGCTATCAGTATAGCGGCAGGCCGCTAAAGGCTTAATCTCATGAGTCGCAGACGGCAAAGCGCTTAGTGGGCCGACTCACTCTGCCTTGCCCCCCGTCTATCGGCTACTCAAGAAAGCCCTCCGCCATAGCACACCAACTCAAGCGTTTTGGGGTATAGCAGGTAGGGCTGGGGAATCTAGCCAGTGACAGCGCCCTGCGCAGCGCTCCCCACCAGCTTGGCGTATTTAGCCAGCACACCCTGAGTGTAACGCGCCGGCGGGGGTTGCCAGGCGGCGCGGCGGCGCGCGATCTCTTCGTCGGGCAGGTTGAGTTGCAGCAAGCGCCGCTCGGCGTCCAACGTCACCGAGTCGCCCTCTTTAACTAGGGCGATAGTACCGCCTACCGCCGCCTCTGGAGCTACATGGCCAACCACCATGCCGTAGGTGCCGCCGGAGAAGCGGCCATCGGTAATGAGCCCCACGCTATCGCCCAGCCCCTGACCCACTAGGGCAGCGGTAGGTGAGAGCATCTCGCGCATCCCCGGCCCTCCTTTGGGGCCTTCGTAGCGGATCACCACCACATCGCCAGCTTTGATCTGCCGCGCCAGAATCGCTGCCATGCACGCCTCTTCGCAGTCAAACACGCGCGCTGGGCCGGTAATTTTTGGGACCCTCACGCCGCTGGTCTTAGCTAGCGCCCCCTCCTCGGCCAGATTGCCCTTGAGGATGGCCAAGTGGCCGTGCGGGTAGACCGGCTTCGACCAGGAGCGGATCACGTCCTGGTCAGGGCGTGGTTCCTCGGGCACGTCGCGCAGTACTTCGGCCAGGGTCTGCCCGGTGATAGTCAGCGCGTCGCCGTGCAGCAGGCCGTTGACCAGCAGCATCTTCATCACCTGTGGGACGCCGCCGGCCCGGTGCAGATCGGTAGCCACGTAGCGCCCGGAGGGTTTTAAGTTGCACAGCACCGGCACGCGCCGACCAAAGGCATCGAAATCATCCAGGGTGAGCTTCACCCCGGCCGCGTAGGCGATGGCCGGCAGGTGCAGCACGGCGTTGGTGGAACCGCCGAGGGCCATCAGCAGGGCCAGTGCGTTCTCAAAGGCGGCGCGGGTGAGGATATCACGCGGCAAGATCTGCCGCTTGATGGCTTCAACCAACACTTTGCCTGACTGCGCCGCGCTGTCGGCCTTCTCTTGGTCTTCGGCGGCCATGGTGGAGGAGTAGGGCAGGCTCATACCCATAGCCTCAAAGAGCGAGGCCATGGTGTTGGCGGTGTACATGCCGCCGCACGAACCCACCCCCGGACAGGCGCGCCGTTCGATTTCGAGCAGCTCATGCTCATCGATCTTGTTGGCGATATACTCCCCTACCGCCTCAAAGGCGCTGACGATGGTGAGGTCGCGGCCCTGGTAATGGCCCGGCTTGATGGTGCCACCGTACACGAAGATGGCCGGGATATTCACGCGAGCGATAGCGATCAGCGCCCCCGGCATGTTCTTGTCACAGCCGCCGATCGCCAGCACGCCGTCCATGCTCTGGCCGTTGCAGACCGTCTCGATAGAGTCGGCAATGACCTCGCGCGACACCAGCGAGTATTTCATGCCTTCGGTACCCATGGCGATGCCGTCCGAGATGGTGATGGTGCCAAATAGCTGCGGCATGGCCCCGGCTTCTTGCAGGGAGGTCTCGGCGCGCGTCGCTAGCGCTCCGATCCCGGCGTTGCAGGGCGTAATCGTGCTGTGGGCGTTGGCTATGCCCACAATCGGCTTATCAAAATCATGGTCGCCGAAGCCCACCGCCCGCAATAGCGCGCGGTTAGGGGAACGCTCGAGCCCTTCGGTAGCAACCTTGCTGCGAGGGTTAAGGGGGGTGGTGCGGGATGAAGTCATGCCGCCATCTTAACGGGTAGCTCGCGGTATTGCCAAGGCGCCCGGCCGATACGCTAAAATAGCCCGCGGCCGGGTTTGCGCATCATCTGCTTGAATAGCTTCTTCATCTGCTCGTAGTTTTTCATGAGCCGGTTAACGTCCTGCACGGTAGTCCCTGAGCCGGCTGCAATGCGCTTGCGGCGGCTGGCGTTAAGCAGGTCCGGCCTTATCCGCTCGCGCTCGGTCATCGACGAGATGATGGCCTCCACCCGCGCCAGCTCGCGCTCGTCGATGTCGGCGCCGGCAGGCAGCATCCGGTTGGCCCCCGGAACCATCTTAAGAATATCGGTAAACGAGCCCATCTTTTTGAGGCGGCGCATCTGCGTGAGCATATCTTGCAGCGAAAAGTCCTTGAGGCTCGGCTCGGCCTCATCACCTTCTACCGCCTTGGCCTTTTCGATTAAGGTCAGCATATCGCCCATACCCAGAATGCGGCCCGCTAGGCGGTCGGGGTAGAAGGGCTCGAGCCCATCGATCTTCTCGCCCATGCCGGCAAAGTAGATCGGTTTGCCGGTAACCTGCCGGGCTGACAGCGCCGCCCCGCCACGTGCGTCGCCATCGAGTTTGGTCATAATCAGCCCGCTCACCCCGATGCGAGAATCGAAGGTGGTAGCTACCGGCAGCGACTGCTGGCCGGTCATGGCATCGACTACCAGCATGGCTTCGCTCGGCTGCAAGGCCGCTTTTAGTTCGGCTAGCTCCTGCATCAAGCGCTCGTCGATCTGCAAGCGCCCGGCGGTATCGACGATGACCAGATCGCGGAAGTTAGCACGCAGATAGCTTTGCAGCTTGTCTTTGGTCCGGCTGACCGGCTCGTTATCCTCGACTTCCAGCACCGGCACACCGACCTGCGCGCCGAGCACCCTGAGCTGCTCCCGTGCTGCCGGGCGCTGGGTATCGGCGGCTAGTAGCAACGGCCTGCGCCCCTGCGCCTTGTACTTATAGGCCAGCTTGCCGGCAGTGGTGGTCTTGCCTGCTCCTTGCAGCCCCATCAACAGCCAGACGTTGCCGTCGTTTTTCAGCACCGGCTGCACCGCCTTGCCGCCAAGCAGCGCGACCAACTCCTCGTGGACGATGGCGATCACCCGCTGATCGGGGTTGAGCGACATCAATACCTCAGAGCCGACCGCTTTTTCTTGCACCCGCTGGCTAAACGCTTTAGCCACCTCGAGGTTGACATCAGCCTCAAGTAGCGCCATGCGCACCTCGCGCAGAGCCGCCTTAACCTCGGCCTCGCTTAGTTTGCCGCGCCCACGCAGCGAGCTGAATACCTCTTGCAGCCTGTCGCCTAAACCTTGAAACATATCTTCCTCGCGTCAGCCCCTCTCCCGACCGCTCTAGGCTAGCGAAAAGAGGGGCAAAGGTCAAGGAAGCAAAATTGACATTTGCTGGCTGAGCGCTTACACTAGCTCTTGCCTGGGGCTGTGGCGCAGTTGGGAGCGCGCGTGAATCGCACTCACGAGGTCAGGGGTTCGAATCCCCTCAGCTCCACCAAGTCAGGGACGCAAAAACGCCCGGTTATGGAGCCGGGCGTTCGTCTTCGGGTAGCTGGTAAAAACCGATGGAGTCCAAGGCATACACTAATCTCACCCCGGGCCCGTTCCAGCGGCCCCCATGTTGGGCTGCGCCAAGGCCGCTGAAGGCATCTTCGGGCCGGTGGTGAGGCTCGCTGCGGAGCCGATAAACTTTCAGAGATAGTCCCCGTCAGCAATCTGTTCGAAGTAGCGCTTCACAGCTTCCAGGTCCGGGGTAGTGGCGGAAAGCTCGAGCGGGGCCAACGGCCACCACGCCGCCGACTCAGGGTGGTGCGGCTTATGTGCAGCATCAGGCACACACGGCCGCCCGACCGTGAAGGGACGGGCTGGAATTGGCCGTGGCCTTGGGAGAGGCCAGATCAGTATACACCACAGCCCAGGCTGCTCAGCAGACAAGAACCTGCGATGATGACACCAGGCTCCGCGACATTGCCGATCGACCCCTTGCCCTTGCGGTCATAGCTGCACCGGGCGGCGCGCTCGAGCAGAGCGTCCGAGATTGTCCTGACCCTCCTCAAGCTAAGTGCCAACCATCGAGCCGAACTGTGGCTGGGTGGACGGCTTGAGACCTTGTTCAGGAAGGCCAGGCCCTCAAACGACAACGACCTACTTGAACCACCGGCGGAACGCTCTGCCGGTCATCCTGCCGGCAACTCGCCGGGTTATGCGCTGGCCTACCCGGCCACGCTTGACAGCGTTAACGTCACCCAACAACCGCGCTAGCCAGTAGAGAAAGCTTCGAGTCTTGTTCATACCTCTCCTTGTCGAGCTATCGCTCAGCTTATGATACGCCGCAAGCTACGTGGTGGGCTAGTGGAATTGTGAAGCTGGGTGGGGTAAAATGGCGCATGGCTTCTGGCCACCACAACGGCACACCCAGTAGCAGTGAGGCTGTCTCCCAGGAGCTGCGGCGCGGTGAGGAGTTGCTGCTAGCAGCCGACTACGCCGGTGCTCAGCGGGTGCTCGATAGCGTACTGGCGAGGGCGGTCGCGGCACAGGATGCGCGGGCCGAGGTTGCTGCGTTGCGTGCGCTCCTTAAGTGCGCCTTCTATCGGCGCGACCCCCACGGGGCGCTCGAGCTAGGCCGCCGTGCCGTGGAGCGGGCTCGCGAGGCCGGCTTGCGTAGACAAGAAGGGCTAGCCCACAACGACTTAGGCATCCTCTACGGCGATCTCAACCTGTATGCCGAAGCGGTGTATCACCTACTCGAAAGCGCCCGGCTGTTGCGCGAGCTTGGCGATAGCGAGCTAAGTCGGCCGCTGAGCAACCTGGGCAATATCTACCACGACCTGGCAGAGTTTGCCAAAGCGCTTAATGCCTATCAAGAGGCATATCGCTTACTAGCGACAACTCCCGAACGGACCCACGGCATCGTGTTGGGTAATATCGGGCGCACCCTGCTGGCGCTAGGCCGCTACGCCGAGGCCGAAAATAACCTCCAGGAAAGCCTCGCTTTATTTGATACGCTAGGAGATGCTCCCTATCGCGCTGCCGCCCAGCTTAAGCTGGGGCAGCTTTACAGCGCTACCGGCAATCTTAGCCAAGCGCGGCACTACCTTGAGGCCAGCGTTAGGCCCCTGCCCTCCGGCGAATCGATGCCTTGGCGCGATGAGGCGCTGCTAGCGCTGGGCCAATTGCAGCTCCGCCTTGGCGAACTCGCCGGGGCAACGGATAGCCTTACCCAAGCGCTAGCCCTGGCTGAGCAGAACCAAGTTGTGAGTATGCTGCTCGAGCTCCACCGTGCCCTGGCCGAAAGCTACGAGCGACTCGGCAACCTTGCTGCTGCACTGGTCCACCTCAAGACTTTTGCCCGCTATCAAGAGCGCCTCCTTGAAGAGAAGGCTGACCGGGCCCTACGCGCCGCACTGGTCGCCTTCGAAGTCGACCGGGTGAAGCAAGAGCAGGCCATCTATCAGCGCAGAAACAGTGAGTTGGTAGTCTTGCGGCGCCAGCTTGAAGAGCAGAACGCCCGCTTAAAGGAGCTGGCGCTAAGCGACCCCCTAACCGGGCTGCGCAATCGCCGCTACCTGGAAGACCACCTCGACGAGGTGTTGGCCGGCGCCGAACGCTACGGGCGTGAGCTAAGCGTGATAGTCATCGATATCGACAATTTCAAACTTATCAACGACAACCATTCCCATACCCTGGGCGATGCCGTGCTGATCGCTACGGCCAGGCTGCTTGCCCGCCAGCTCCGGGAGGCCGATATAGTGGTGCGCTACGGCGGGGAGGAGTTTGTCATCGTCCTCCCCGAAACACCGCTGGCTCAGGCCCTGACTGCGGCTGAGAAACTGCGCCAGGCTATTGAGCACTACCCCTGGCATACTCTGGCGGCTGATCTGACAGTAACCATCAGTTGTGGCCTGGCTGTCTATCAACCCGGCCTCACACGCAACGAGTTGCTCAGGCTTGCCGACCAAGAGCTTTACCGCGCCAAGCGAAGCGGCCGCAATCGTGTCTGCGCTACTGTGCCATGACCGGCTGCGGTGAAGTGTGCCGTGATTCGCTACCCCCCGCTTTATCAAGCTGCCGGGCTAGGTTTAGGTTATAGTTGCGGCATGAACTTTTTTGCCCGTTGGCTGCTGGCTGCCGTGGCGCTGTGGCTCACCACCGAGCTGTATGGCGGCCTATCGTTCGCGCAACCGGGGGTAGCGCCGGTGCTCCTTGCCGGCCTGGTGTTGGGCCTAGTCAATGCTGTAGTGCGGCCTGTGATGGTGTTCCTAACGTTACCTCTGACTATCCTGACCATGGGGCTATTCTTACTGGTGGTCAACGCCCTGGCACTTTACCTCGTGGCTGCGCTGACGCCGCTACAGATCGCCAGCTTCGGCGCGGCCATCATCGGCGCGCTGATTTTAAGCATCATCAGCGCGGTACTGAGCGCGGTCTTGACCGATAAGCGCTAGCCGCGCGGCAGGTACTTCTCCCAGATCGGGTCGATCGTCGGGATAACGCCGTAGGCGGTGCTGAACATGAACCTGGGGGCAAAGGGCTTGCGCTTGAGCTGCATCCGGGCCTCAGCCGGGGTGCGGTCGCGTTTATGGGCGTTGCAGCGATGGCAGCAGGCCACTACGTTCTCCCAGCTAGTGGCGCCGCTGCGGCTGCGCGGCACTACATGGTCAAGGGTAAGGTCGTTAGAGCGGATGCCGCAGTACTGGCAGGTGTGGTCGTCGCGCCGCAGCACATTCTTGCGGTTAAAGGCCACGCGGTGGCGCGGCGGGCGTTTAATGAAGCGCTTGAGGCGGATCACACTCGGCACAGCGAAGGTCTGGCTGGGCGAGCGTAGCACCCAGTCGCTGTCCTCAACCCGCTCGGCTATCTCGTGCATCAGTAGCGCTACCGCCCGCTTGACCGAGCAGACGTGCAGCGGCTCGTAGCTGGCGTTTAGGATCAACACCCGCGAGGCGTTGAGGCTGGGCAGAACATGCCCTACCTCGCCTGTTGCTGCGAAGGGGTCCGGGGCTTGGCTGTCAGGGTCGTAAGGGGCGGCAGGTCCTCCAGCAGAAGATGCGCCTAGTATACTCCAGGCAGGTCAGGGCTGCATGAAGCGCTCGAGCCCCTCTATCTCGTCCCGCAAGCAAGCGGCCTCGTGCTGCCAGGCGGCGACCCAACGACGGACTAGTGACGATGATACGCCCCGATCAACCGATCGGCAGGGCACGTACCCGTACCCGCTCGCCCTCGACAGAGATGATACTGCCTGCCATAAGCGCCGCTTCCCATAACGGCAGGTTCTTGCGCAGGAGTGTTACCTGCCTCTCAGGCACGCGTGTGGCTGAAGCGCGAAAGAGGATGAATGATGGCGCGCCCGCCTTGCGGAGCGCAAGCAGCATCGCAAAATCGCTGTCGGCTGAGATGATGATGCGTTTCTCCTGTGCCGCGCGCGCCAGGATAACGTCATCCGTAGCAGTCGCCAGCCCGTACTCGCGAACGTGGACCGCATCATGCCCAGCGTTTCGCAATCCGTTTGCAACCAACGGTGACAGGGCATTGTCAACCAGAAACCTCACGCTTCGACAAGAGGTAGCTGCCGCTCCTGTACAGCTGCCGCGGCAAAGCGCAGGGCTTCGCGGATATCTTCGAGTTCGAGGTCAGGGTAGGCACGCAAAATCGCCTCTTCCAGCATACCTTCGGCCACCATCCCAACCACGGTTGCAACCGGAATGCGCAGATGACGGATACAGGGGACGCCGCTCATCTGCTGTGGGTCGATCGTGATGCGTGCATATTTCATAACGCTCCTCGGTAGACTGTCTGGGTCAGTCTGCGCCGCTCCGTCAATTCAGTATAGCGCAAGGCTCGCGTTCGTGGAGGGCTGAGTTTCCAACGCCCAGGGTCACCGCAACGTCTGAAACCGCCTTTTGAACGAGGATGATCCACTCTGGCTTAAAACGCTCCACGGTAGTTGCAGGCGTGTCCGAACGCAGCGAGAGTGCTATTGCGAAGCAACCTCGCGAACAACAGTTTCTGCACGCCCCGCTTGTAGCCCCAAGGGTTGCCGCCAAGGTTACCCCTCCTCTACCATGGGGTATGCGAAAAGTAACATTAGGACTCTTAAGCCTCGCCTTGCTGTTGGCGAGCACATCGCTAGGCCAGCACGCCACTGAGCCGCACTTCGCCGACGTCCCCCCCTGCCACTGGGCAGCCGAGGCCGTGAACCGCCTCGCTGGCCAGGGGATCTTCATTGGCTTCCCGCCCGAGCCTGCCTACGACAGCGTCAACGCCTTGCGCCAGGTCTTCGAGGGGTTGCTCTGCGCCGACCCAGCATGGAGCTTACGCTTTCTGGAGGGGGCGCCGGTGGGCTTCGGTGAGCCGCCAGCCCCGAGGCTAGTGGGGTTTGAGTTAGCCAGCGAGCTGCTCGAGCTGACAGCGGAGCAAGCGCGCATCGCCTTTACCGTGGCGCTAGTGTTAGACGAGCCGGACTTGCGCCGCCTCGAGACGCGCCACGGCGAAGCCCTGGTACGGCGCGACGGCGTGGGCTGGCGCGTCAGCTATGCCAGCCTAGCCGGGCTCGAGCCCACCCTCTTTCCGCCCGGCAGCGGTGCGGCAGCCGAGAGCCTGCCTGTCCTGGCCGCCATCTTTAAAGGCGAGTGACGGTTTGGCGCCTAAAGCGGCCCGCTGCGGCGCAGCTTGTAGCGCTCGTAGATCAGTTCTACCCCGGCCTCGCTGGCCCGAAAGGTCACCTCCAGGCGCCGCCCACCGGCCAGGGTAAAAAAGGTCGCCTCGGGAGTATCGAGCCTGTGCGGCACCAGGATCAACCGCTGGGGCTGGGCGCTGTCTGGGAAGGTGAGCTGCAGAAAGTCGCCATGGCGCTTCACCTCGGCCGGCATGGTCTCCTTGAAGCTGTGGTAGCGGCCCACCAGGGGCGTTATGGCCTCCTCGAGGCGCCAGAACGGCAGGGAGGCCAGGTCCTGGCCGAGCTCTAGGGCCAGCGCCACCTGGGCTAGCTGGCTGAGGGGGTAGCCGCTGCCGTTGGCCAGGATAGCTACCCCTAGTTTGCGCTCCGGGATGAAGGAGAGCTGGGCGGTGCTGACCAGTACACTGCCGCCATGCCCGACCAGCCGCTGGCTAAAAAACTCCTGGCTGCTCAGGCCGTAGCCGTAATGCACATTGTGCTCGCCCGGCGCTGCTTGGCCCCAGAGGCTGGGCATGCTTTGGGTTGGTGAGGCGACGTGAGGGGCCATCATCTGCTTTAGCCCCTCCGGCGAGACAATCCCCTTGCCATCTGCAAAGTAGAGTTGAAGGTAGCGGGCCAGCTCGATCACGCTGGAGAACAGCCCGCCCTCGCTCCTGATGGCGCGGAAGAGATACTCACCCACGCGCGGCGGCTTGTCCTCGGAGAGCACATAGGGAACGGCTGCATCGCGGTCGTTGGCCAGCTCCTGCCGGGTGAAGCAACTGCGGGTCATTCCCAGGGGTAGCAGAATTTCGTCGCGGATATACTCGGCATAGGGTTTGCCGCTCAGGCGCTCGATAATCAGGCCCAGCAGGGCATACCCCTCGTTGAAGTAGAACCAGCGCTCACCCGGGGCGGCCTCTTCCCAGCTCTCGGCGCCGTCCATAAAGGTCAGGATGTCCTCCGGGCCGGCGATGGGCAGGTAGCGCCCGCCGATGCGGTTGGCGTAGCGGATTACCGCCTCGCCATAGGCCAGGGCCGGCAGGCCGGAGGTGTGGCTTAGCAGGTGGTGTATTCGCACGGTCTGCCCTTTGGGCTTAAAAGGGAAGGGAAGGTGCTGCTCTACTGGATCCTGAAGCGATAGCCGGCCCGCTTCGGCCAGGCGCATGACCGCCAGGGCAGTGAAGGATTTGGTCACGCTGCCGATGCCGTATAGGGTGTCGGGCGTGGCGGCCAGGCCATGCTCTAAGTCGCGCTGGCCAAAGCCACGGGCATAGATTACCTGGTCGCCGGCTACCAGCGCTAAGCTCAGGCCCGGCAGGCCGCTGGCGGCCATTTTGTCAAACACGGTCTGCTCGAGTCGCTTTACTGCTGTGGGCTCCATCTCGCCTCCTTCTGCTAACTCCACGATAGCAGACCCCACCGGACCGCTGCTGAGCACGAGAGATGGTGAAGTACGGTTATCCCTGGCTGGGCGCCGCGGCTCAGCCCGACTGCATCAACTTCTCGATCACGCTGCGGTCTTCTAAGGTGCTGACATCGCCCATACCCACCTCGCCCGCTGCTACGTTGCGCAGCAGCCGCCGCATGATCTTACCGCTGCGCGTCTTGGGCAGACTATCAGCAAAGCGGATCTCGTCAGGCTTGGCGATGGCGCCGATCTCCCGGGCTACGTGGTGGCGCAGCTCCTGCCGCAGTTGCTCGTTGCCGACGCGGCTCGCCTCAAGCGTCACAAAGGCCACGATGGCCTGCCCCTTGAGTTCGTCCGGGCGGCCCACCACCGCCGCCTCGGCTACCGCCGGGTGCGACACCAGGGCCGATTCGATCTCCATGGTGCCGAGCCGATGCCCGGAGACGTTCACTACGTCATCAACCCGGCCCATGATCCAGAAATAACCCTCTTCGTCACGCCGGGCGCCGTCTCCGGCGAAGTAGGCATGGGGAATTTCGTTCCAGTACTGATGGCGATAGCGGTCGTCGTCGCCGTAGATGGTCCGAAGCATGCTCGGCCAGGGGCGCTTGATGACCAGATAGCCGCCGCTGTTGGGCGGCTGCTCGCGGCCATCGATATCGACCACGGCTGCCTCGACGCCGAACATCGGCAGCCCCGCCGAGCCGGGCTTAGCATCATGCACACCGGGCAGAGTGGTGATCATGATGCTGCCGGTTTCGGTCTGCCACCAGGTATCGACCACCGGGCAGCGCTCGCCGCCGATCACCCGGTAGTACCACATCCAGGCCTCAGGGTTAATCGGTTCGCCGACCGTGCCTAAGAGCCGCAGGCTGCTTAGGTCACGCTTATTGGGCCAGGCTTCGCCCCATTTCATGAAGGTGCGGATGGCGGTCGGCGCAGTGTAGAGGATCGACACGCGGTACTTCTCGACGATCTCCCAGAAGCGGTCGGGTTCGGGGTAGTTGGGCACGCCTTCGTACATCACCACCGTGGCGCCGTTAGTCAGCGGTCCGTAGACGAGGTAGGAGTGGCCGGTCACCCAGCCCACGTCGGCGGTGCACCAGTAGATGTCATCGTCGCGCAGATCAAAGACCGTTTTGCTGGTCAGGTAGGTGCCGACCATGTAGCCGCCGGTAGTGTGCAGCACCCCCTTAGGCTTGCCGGTCGAGCCGGAGGTGTAGAGGATAAAGAGCGGGTGCTCGGCGTCTAAGGCTTCAGCCGGGCAGTTAAGCGGCACCTCGCGCATCAGTTCGTGATACCAGTAGTCGCGGCCCGCCTGCATCGCCACCTCGCTGTGGGTACGCTTAACCACGAAGACCGCCTCTACGCTGGGGCAGCTCGCTAGCGCCTCATCTACGGCCGGCTTGAGCGGAGTGGGGCTGCCGCGCCGGTAGCCGCCGTCGGCGGTAATCACCGCCTTGGCCTGGGCGTCGTTGATGCGGTCGGCCAAGGCATTGGCGCTAAAACCGCCAAAGACTACCGAGTGAGTAGCGCCGATGCGGGCGCAAGCCAGCATGGCGATGACCGCTTCCGGCACCAGCGGCAGGTAGATGGCTACCCGGTCGCCCTTGCCGAGATCCTTGGCCTTGAGCACATTGGCGAACTTGCTCACCTCGCGGTGCAGATCCTGGTAGGTCAGTACCCGTTGATCGCCGGGCTCGCCCTCCCAGACGATGGCCGCTTTGGTCCGCCGCCACGAGTTAAGGTGCCGGTCGAGGCAGTTATAGGCCAGGTTGGTCTTGCCGCCCACGAACCACTTGGCAAACGGCTCGAGCCACTCATAGACCTTGTCCCAGGGCCTGAACCAGTGTAGCTCACCGGCCACCCCCGCCCAGAAGGTATCGGGGTCGTCGATGGACTGCCGGTAGAGGCGCTCGTACTCGGCCAGGCTGCTAAGCTTAGCCTTGGCCTGAAAGGCTTTGGGGGGGGCAAAACGCCGCCCTTCTTGCAGAACCGACTCGATGCGTTCGGACATGGCTCCTCCTGACTTAGCGATTATATAGCAGCTAGCCGCAACTGCTGGGACACCTGCCCCTACACCCCCGTGACATGCTCGGCGCATGAAGGTCATGGTCATCCTCGGACACCCCCAACCAGGCAGCTTCAATCACGCCCTCGCCGACACCGTTGCTGACACGGCCCGCGAGTTGGGTCACAGCGTCATCTTTCACGATCTCTATCAAGAAGGCTTCAACCCGCTCCTTAGCGCCGAAGAGCAGCACGCGCCGGTCTTTGCCGACCCTCTAGCCGAGCAGCACGCCCGCGAGCTGGTCGAGACCGACGGCCTGGTGATCATTCACCCCAACTGGTTTTCGCAGGCCCCAGCTATGCTCAAGGGCTGGGTGGACCGGGTGTTCCGAGCCAGAGTGGCCTTCCGCTTTAATGAACAGGGCCGGGTCGAAGGGCTGCTCAAGGCTAAGGTCGGTATGGTGATTACCACTGCCAACGCTCCGCTGAGCCGCGAGGCCGAAATCGGCGATCCGCTGCCGACTTTGTGGCGCGAGACGGTCTTTAAGCCGAGCGGCGTCCCCACCTTTGTCTACCTGCCGCTCACGCCGATCGTGGTGAGCACGCTGACGCAGCGTCAGAGCTGGCTGGCGCAGGTGCGCGAGCTAACCAAACAGCACTTCCCGGCGCGCTAACAGCCTGGGGCCAGAAACTCCAGCCAGTTCTTGGTGGCTGGGAAGTTATGGTTATGCCCTAGGCAACAGGCCAATCGGACGGATCTGGCCGTTTGCCATGTGCTTGGCCGCTAGATAGCCAAAAGTCATGGCAGGGCCGATGGTACTACCCGCACCAGGATAGGTGTTGCCCATCACCGACGCGGAGTTGTTGCCGACTGCATACAACCCGACAATAGGAGTGCCATCACCGCGCAGTACCCGGGCATACTCGTCAATGACCAACCCCCCTTTGGTCCCTAGGTCGCCCGGCACCATCTGGACAGCGTAGAACGGCGGTCTTTCGATGGGGGCAAGGCAAGGATTAGGCTTATTGGTCGGATCGCCGTAGTAGCGATCGTAGGCGCTAGCCCCACGATGAAAGTCTTCGTCAACCCCGCTACGGGCAAACTGGTTAAAGCGTTGGACCGTTTCAAGCAGCTTTTGCGGGTCGATGCCGCAGCGCTCGGCTAGCCCTTCCAGCGTGTCAGCACGTTTGATGTAACCACTCTCGAGGTAGCGCTGAGGGATTTTCTGCCTAGGAAAGAGCGTACCAAAGAGATACTTATCGCGATAGCGCTGGTCCATGATAAAGGTCGCAGGGATATGCTGCACCTCCTTGCTGTGGTGCCTGTACATGGCATGCACGACTTCAACGTAAGAGGCCGATTCGTTGGCAAAACGCTGTCCGGCAGCATTTACCATGATCGCGCCGGGGTAAGAGCGCTCGCCTACATGGAACATCACCGGCGCATCCGGCGGCACGCTGGTAGGCCCCCACCAGGCATCGTCCATTAAATCGATGGCTGCTCCGACCTCAATCCCGGCCTGGATGGCATCACCGGTGTCACCCTTGGTTGCCGAACTCCATTCGCTGTTCACCGGAGCCCGTTGGAACGCTTCACGCATCTTCTGGTTATGGGCAAACCCTCCCGCAGCCAGCACCACCCCTTTATTAGCACGAATCCTCAGCAGCTTCCCGTTCTTTTCGGCTACCGCCCCGAGAACTACACCATCTTCCAACACCAGCTCTCTGAGTGGGGTATTAAGCCATAGCGGCACTTTTTCATCTTTAAGCGACAGGCGCAAGCGGGCGATCAGCGCTTGCCCCAGGGCCAGATACTTTACGCCGACGATTCGGTTAAAGATCATCCGCGCCCCAACTTTGAGGGCTGTTAATTTGCCTGCCCAGGTGGAGGTAATCATCCCCAGCTTGTTGTACTCGCTAGCGGTAAACGCCAGCCCTGCTGGTATCTTTATCGCCATCGGGTGCAATTTGGCCAAGTCCTCACCCAATTTACCTCCATCAAACGGCGAGGCCTCGATAGCGCGGCCATCGGTCATGCCGCCGGGCCGTTCCGGATAGTAGTCGGCATACCCAATCGAGCGGTGAAAGCGCAGGTGCGAATTACTGGCCAGGTACAGCACCATTTCAGGCGCACTTTTCAGATAAGCCTCTTGCAGTGCTGGCGGTGTACGACTCCCCACCGTATTGGCTAGATAGGTGCGTGCTTTTTCGAGGGAGTCATCGAGACCGTCCCGCTGCAAGAGGTGGTTGTTGGGAATCCATAACCCACCACCCGAGAGTGCCGTCGAGCCGCCGTAGTACTCACTCTTTTCTATGATGAGTACAGCCAATCCCGCTTGCGCAGCCACTAGCGCCGCGGTCATGCCGCCACCCCCAGAGCCGACGACAAGAACATCCGTGGTGTAATCCCAGTTGGTCATGATCACTCCTAGTTGTGATGTTGCCACGTTTCGCAGTTCAGAGTCAACCGCGCCAATTCGGCAAAGTGCCGCATGATTCATCGCCAAAGGCGGCACTGGGCTTAAGGTATACTCGCTCATGCCGAGCTATGAGGTGTTAATTCGCGGCGCACGCATTGTTGATGGCACCGGCAACCCCTGGCGCTACGGCGATGTGGCCTTAAGCGGCGAGGTGATCGCTGCGCTGGCTCCGCCTGGGCAGATTCCTGACAGTGCAGCGCGAGAAGTAGTCGAGGCTAAGGGCAAGGTAGTCTGCCCCGGTTTTATCGACATCCAGAGCCACGCTATCGCCCCCTTGATGCTGGACGGGCGCTGCCTATCCAAGATTACCCAGGGCGTCACCACCGAGATCATGGGCGAAGGCTGGACGCCGGCCCCCTTCGGCGGGCGGGTGCAAAACCCGATCGGCTTTTCGGTCTACGCCGCGCGGCTCCCCGAGTGGGTGGAGCGGGCCAAGGGTTGGTCGCGGTTTGGGGATTGGCTAGCGGCCATGCTTAAGCACGGCGTCTCGCCCAATATCGGCTCATACCTAGCCGGTGGCACCCTGCGCGAGTATGTGCTGGGGCTCGACATGCGCTCTCCTAGCCCGGAAGAGCTCTCCGCCATGCAGCGCCTGATGGCTGAAGCTATGGCCGATGGCGCCTTCGGCGTCTCGTATGCGCTAATCTATCCGCCTGACGCCTATGCCGATACCAGCGAGATCGTAGCCGTCTGCGAGGTAGTGAGCCGTTACGGCGGCAGCTACATCACTCACCTCCGCTCCGAAGGCGATGAGATCTTTTCGGCGTTAGAAGAGGCCTTCGAGATCGGCAGGCGGGCTGAGCTGCCGGTCGAGATCTACCACCTCAAGGCTGCCGGGCGGCGCAACTGGCCCAAGCTGCCGCTGGTAATCGAGCTGATTTCACAAGCCAGGGACTCAGGGCTCGATGTCACCGCCGACATGTATCCCTACCCTGCCGCGGGGACCGGCCTCTCCTCGGTGCTCCCACCGTGGGCCGCCGCCGAAGGGAAGCTGTTTGAGAACCTCCGTGACCCGGCCATACGTCAGCGCATTAAGGAGGCGGTGCTGACACCTGACGGGACCTGGGAGGCGTTAGCTAGCAGCGACGGCCCGGAGAACGTCATGCCGATCGGTTTTGAAAAGCCACATAACCGGCCGTATAGCGGCATGCGCCTCTCAGAGATCGCCAAGGCGCGCGGCCAGCACTGGCTCGAGACAGTCTTTGAGCTGCTCTTGGACGAAGGGCAGCGCATCAGCACCATCTACTTCTCGATGTCCGAGGAGAATCTCAAGCTGCAACTGCCGCAGCCGTGGATCAAGATCTCCACCGATGCCGGCGGCTACGACCCGGCCTGGGGCCAGAGCCTGGGCCCCACCCACCCGCGGGCCTACGGCACCTACCCGCGCGTACTCGGCAAGTACGTGCGCGACGAGCAGGTTCTCACCCTGGAAGACGCCGTGCGCAAGATGACTGGGGCAGTAGCCGAGCGGCTCAACCTCAAGCACCGCGGGCTGCTACTCGAAGGGATGCAGGCCGATGTGGTGATCTTCGATCCGGCCACCATCAGCGACCGGTCAACTTTCGAGGAGCCGCACCAGCTATCGGTAGGCGTCGAAGAGGTGTGGGTCAACGGCGTGCGGGTACTGCGCGGCGGCAGGCATACCGGCGCCACGCCGGGGCAGGTAGTCAGGCCAGGCTAGACTGTCATTCGTCTTCAACGACGGTGTTAGTGGCCGATTGGCGGTAGGCGGTATCCACGGGCTTGTCGAGCGGTATGCGCCCGTAGGTCTCGGCCATCTCGCGCAGCACCGGCGCCAGCCAATACTCGAGGTGCAACCACTTAAAGCGCCACTGCCAGTTCCCCGAGGCAGTGCCCGGGGTATTCATGCGGTGTTCCGAGCCGAGGCGCAGCACATCTTGCAGCGGCACCACGGCGATCTCGGCAACTGACGCAAAGGCTAGGCGCATCATGTCCCAGACGATGTCCGAGCCGTCCCGAGCGAGGTAGCGCCGGACGAAGTCTTGCTCGCTCGCGGGCGCCTTCTCGTACCAGCCCAGGGTGGTGTCGTTGTCATGGGTCCCGGTATAGACCGCGCAAGTCTTGGGGTAGTTGTGCGGCAGATAGGGATCGGCGGCATCGGCAGCAAAAGCGAACTGTAACACCTTCATACCGGGAAGGCCGTTATCGTCGCGCAGAGCTTCGACGCCGGGAGTGATGACGCCCAGGTCCTCGGCGATAATCGGCAGCTCGCCCAGAGCCTGCTTGACGGCGTCAAAGAAACCCTGCCCCGGCCCTCTGACCCAGCGGCCCTTGACCGCGGTCGGCTCGCTAGCGGGAATCTCCCAATAGGCCTCAAAACCGCGGAAGTGATCGATCCGCACGATATCGACCTGAGCCAGCACAGCCCTGATGCGAGCAATCCACCAGGCGTAGCCGGTTTCGGCCATCACCTTCCAGCGGTAGATGGGGTTGCCCCAGCGCTGGCCGGTCGCGCTGAAGTAGTCCGGCGGCACGCCGGCAATGACGGTGGGGTTGCCCTCGGCATCGAGGTAAAAGAGTTCGGGGTTGGCCCAGGTATCGGCTGAGTCGTAGGCCACAAAAATGGGGATGTCGCCGATAATTTTAATGCCACACGCCTCGGCGTGGCGCTTTACTGCTCCCCACTGCTCAAAAAATAGCCATTGCCAGTAGCGCTGCTTGGCAATGTCGTGTTGTAGCCGCTCGCGCCAGCTCGCCAGGGCCTCAGGCCGGCGGGCACGAATCTCGGGTTCCCACTCGTTCCAGGGGCGCCCATCATGAGCCTCCTTGCAGGCCATGAACAGCGCAAAATCTTCGAGCCAGGACGCCTGAGCCTCGCAAAAGTCGGCAAAGCGGGCGTGCTGCTCGCGGCTGGCGCGCTGCTCGAAGTATTGATAGGAGCGCTCGAGCACCGCCAACTTGAAGGGGATGACGCTGCCGAAGTCGACGCGGTCGTCAGGAAATACCGGCAAGCCCCCGAGCGCCTCCGGGGGGAGCAAACCTTCCTCGACCAGCGCGCTTAGGCTAATCAGATAGGGGTTGCCGGCGAAGGCGCTAAAGCTCTGATAAGGACTGTCGCCATAGCCAGTAGGGCCGAGCGGCAGAATCTGCCAGATGGTCTGACCAGCCTCGGCCAGAAAGTCCAGCCACCGCCGGGCCGAGGTGCCTAGATCGCCGATCCCGTGCGGCCCAGGGAGTGAGGTGGGATGTAAGAGGATTCCGCCAGAACGTGTGAATGCCATGCTGTCCTCCAGGGTCAAGCCCGGTCGTAGGCTTTACCGATCGCTTTAGGTGGAATGGCCCGGCCGATGAAACCAGCCAGCACCAACATCGTAAGGATAAATGGGATACCCGACACGATGGTCGAGGGCATTAGACGCGCACCGCCTAACAGCGTCGCCACCGCTTCGAATGAACCGAACAGCAGGGTCGCCCCCAGGACGCCCAGCGGGTGCCACTTGCCAAAAATAAGCGCCGCCAGCGCGATGAAGCCGCGGCCACCCGACATCTCGGAGATGAACTGGTTAAGATGGCCAATGGACAGGTAAGCCCCCGCCAGACCTGCCAGCACACCTGAAATGACTACACCGTAGTAGCGCATCCGCCTCACCCCAACACCCACACTGGCGGCGGCGTCCGGATGTTCGCCAACCGCCCGCAAGCGCAAGCCAAAGGGGGTCTTAAACAGCACATACCAAGCTACCGGCACCAACAGAAAGGCCAAATAGACCAACGGACTGAAGCTGAACGGGCCAACGCCCCACTGGGGCAAGCGATTGACTAGCGGTGTGCTGGTAGTCGAGTTGTTGTAAAGGCCCATCAGCACCAACGCCGGGATACCGACCCCCATTAAGTTAATGGCCGTGCCGGAGATGATCTGGTCGGCCTTATAGCGGATCGATACCAGCGCATGGAGCCAGCCGATCAAGCCGCCCGCGATAACTGCCGCCACGACGCCCAGCCAAGGTGCAAACCAGACCACCGCCCGAGGATTTTGCGCTAAGTAAGGCGCCTCGACCAGCTGGGTCACTACCGCGGCAGCCAGGGCACCAAATAGGATAATCCCCTCCAGCGCAATGTTAACCACCCCTGATCGCTCGCTAAACATGCCGCCGAGCGCTGCCAACAGGAGCGGCGTGGTGGCTCGCAACACCGAGCCGACCAGGGCCAGCAACAAGAAAGTATCAACCATGGTTCACCTCCCTAGTTGCCGGAGCCTGCCCAGCAGCTCGCTCCGCCTCTAGCAAAGCCTCACGCCGAGCGTTGAGCACCGACTCGGACAAGAACCCCTTAGCCGCAATAAACAGTACCACCAACGCCAACATCATGCTGACTACGTCGCGGGTCAGGTCGCTGAAGGTAACGTTTAAGGCTAGTCCACCGTTTTGCAGCACACCGAACAAGAAAGCGGCCAAGATCACCCCGCCGGGCGTGGTGCCGCCGAGCAGCGCCACAGCGATGCCGGTGAAGCCGTCATCGGTCGGCAGGGCTTGGCGGAGCGAGTAGTCTTCCAGCGCACCCCCCATGACATAGTGGGTAGCGCTCAGGCCCGCCAACGCCCCGGCGATAGTCATGGCCAGCACGATGTTGCGGGCGATATTAACACCGCCATACTCAGCAGCCTTGGGCGATACTCCCACCGCCCGGAGTTCGTAACCCCACTTAGTTCGCCACAGCAGGAGATAGACCAACGCTGCCGCCAGCAAAGCGATAATGAAAGAGCCGTTGAGCTTAGTAGGCGGTATGGCTGTCGGCAGGGCGGTCCAGCCGAGCGTCCAAAAGAGCAGGTAGCCAGCCGCCGCTAACCCGAGCGATGCCGCCGCGCGCGGCCAGAAGCGCCGCAGCTGCGATGATACCCTGGGCCCGACCAAGAAACCTAGCAGCGCGAGCAGCGGGACTGCCGGCAAACCGTAGTTAATCGCCACCACGTTGACTCCCGGCGAAACGCTCAGGTCGATACCGAGCAAGGCCGGTAGTTGCGTAAAGCGCGCTTCAGGAGCAATCTCATGCGACTTGGGGTCCAAACCAGGCGCTTTGATGGGTAGGTCAAGGTTGATCGGAGCATCGCCGGGGCGCGGCAAGCCGGACACGACCATAGCGATCAGCAGCAACACTCCGGCCAGCGCCAAAGTAAGCCGCGGCGCCTTAGCTAGCACCAGGCGGAGCGGCCGAATGAGGCTCAGCACGACGGCCAGCGCCGCTAAGATCAGCACCACCACTACCATCCGCAGCGCTGGGGCAGTGAAGACCTGTTCGGCTGACAGCACAAAGAGTAGCAGCGCGGCAGCGATGAAGTTCATCAGGATGGTGTTGATCACTTCGTGAGCGCCAAAGCGCGCCTTGAGCCAGCCGGGGATGGCGCCCCACAGACCACCACCGATGGCTGCCGCCAGCACTGCCAAGGGGAGAATCACCACTCGGGGGCCAGGCACGAACACCCCGACCAGCATGGCGCCGATGGCACCCATGATCATCTGCCCTGGCGCTCCGATGTTGAAGAGACCGGCGCGGAAACCGAAGGCTACCGCCAGTCCCGTAAAGATGAGCGGAGTGGTGAAGGTAAGCGCCTCTAAGAAACCCGCCAGACTGCCCAGAGAGCTGGCAAACAGCGTCTGGTAGGCATACCACAAGGTATCTAGTCGACCGATAAGATACATCCAGGTGGAGGTAATCTCCACGCCGCGGCCCACCGCGGTCGGCTGCAGCACCAGAATGACCACACCCGTCGCCAACAGTGCCAAAGCGATCGAGGTCGCCGGCACCATCACTGAGCGAAACAGCCGGTCAAGAATAGCGCCAAGCCCGGCAAAGACCCGCAGGCCCAAAAGGATCGCTAGGCCGCCTACAGCGTAACTTAGAAACGCTGATAGAGCCATGCCGCTGCGCTGGTAAGGGGGCCGCCTAGCCCCGGCCTCCAAGGCAGCTTGCTGCGCCGCCCTGACCACTTCACCGAACAGCGCCAACCCATAAGCGGTGATGGCGATGAGCACTATCCCGGCCAGCAACCAGAGCCAGTAGCGACTGCGGCCCCGGAGCCCGGCAGCTCCAGCAATGGCCAGCAGCGCTATCACACTGACGATTAAAACCGTTAGCTGGCCGGGAATGGCCAGCGGTTCGGTGCGCCCGGTAAAATCCACTATCCGCTCAGGGAGTAAGACTACCGCGCTACGGGCACCAGTTTCGCGGTTAAGCGCCGCCCACGGAGCGATCCACAGCGACAGGATGGCCAATAGCGCCAGCATTGCCAGCGCCAGTCGTTCGTTCATGCCGCCATTGTGACACCTCGGCGGGCAGCGGCACAATACAACTTGTCAACTTCGGCTGCTAATCGTTGTCCAGAGCGTCTTGGCAGAGATACCAGCGCCTAGCCGGGTCAGTATTTGCGAAAACCGCTATGGGGTATGGTAGAGAGTCCGAGGTACCGGGTCGCAGTCTCGGTGCGGGTTTATGCGCTCATCTCGGCTTTGATGTTTTGCGCCAGGTTAGCTAATCGCTCAGTATGTGTTCTATGTGCTGCAACAGGAGCGGCAAGTCGTCTCGCACGATGGCAGCAACAATCTCCATGTCCACATCGAAATACTCGTGCAGCAAGCGGTTTCGTGTGTCGGCAACCTCCCGCCACGGCACCTCGGGATAACGGGTTTTGAGTTCGCTCGAAACCGTTCTAGCAGCCTCCCCCAGTATTTCCAGCAGCCTCACCAAGGCCAGGGCCGGTTCGTCCTCGGGTTGAAGGTTGGCTACCTCCCTCCCTCGTGCAAGCTCCAGCGTCCGCCGGGCGGCATCCCGCATGTGGAGCAAGCGCACCCGATCGGACAGCTCACGCCGCCGCATGCAGCACCTGGGCTTCGGCCAGCACCTGCTGACGAAAGTAACGGCTCAGGCTTCTGGGGGTATGCAGGTCTACCCTGCAGCCAAAGAGCTTTTCCAGCTCGCTTTGCAGGCGCACAAAGCCCAGCCCAGGGGCCTGGCCGGGGGCAAACTCTACCAGCAGATCAAGGTCGCTGGCTGCATCTGCCTCTCGATGCAGGTACGAACCGAATACTGCCAGGCGGCGGACATGAAACCGTTCGCAGATTGCGGTCAGGCGCTCTTGGTTGTAGGGGGGCAGGGGCATGATAGTATTGTAGCGCTACCCCACGGCACTGGTGCGGGGCCAGTTAGTTTTAACTGCTGCGAGCCGTAGCCAGCGCTGCAAGCACCTCAGCGGCATGTTGATAGCGGTCCTCGGGCTGCTTGGCGAGCAGGCGAGTTACCAAGGCGTCGTAAGGCGCCAGTCGCGAATCAAACTGTGACGGGAGAGTAGGAGTCGCTGCACCGTGTGCGCGGAACACCTCCCGCACGCTGCCGCTGAAGGGGACTTGGCCGGTGAGGCCGCGGTAGAGGATGATGCCGGCTGCGTACAGGTCGCTGGCCGGCGCCGCGGGCTCACCCCGCGCCTGTTCCGGGCTGGCAAAGGCCACGGTGCCGGCGAAGCCCTGGCGGGGCGCCTGCACCCGAAGCGCTAGGTCAAAATCGATGAGCACAGCCCCTTGTTTGCGGGAGATGAGGATATTCTCCGGCTTCACGTCACTATGCACAATGCCTAAGGTATGCAGGTAGCCAAGTGCATCAAGCAGCTCTGACCAGCGATCCAGAAACGGCTGAAGTCCATCAGGCTGGCTGGGCCATTCACCTAGCCGCCGACCCGCCACGTAGTTCATGAGGATACCCGGGTAGCCGCCGATCTCTATCGGCGCCTCCACGGCGTTGATGTGCGGGTGGCTTAAGCCCAGGCCGATAGCCAACTCCTGTTCGGCGCGCCGGCGGTGCTCGAGCGGGAACAGCTTGGCCGCTTTAGCCACCTTGCCATCGCTGACCAAAAAGACCCGGCTCAGGGCGCCCCGCGCAATCTGGCGCAGCACCTGAAAAGGGCCGAACCGGAGCCCAATCAGCCTCACACCGGCATCTTACCGCGTCAAGGCTTCGCCCAACCATAAGGCTTCGCCCAACCATAAGGCTTCGCCCAACCATTCAGCGGCGGATCAGGATACCGGCCCGCAAGAGCGCCGCGAAGGCCGCCCGCTCGAGCCCTGCCTCGTCTTCCCCGGCTACCCTGAGCAGGCTGTAGCGGAAACCGGCCCGCAGCACCGCGCTGCGCGTCCGGGCCAAAAAGCGCTGCACCGCCTGGCGGTAGGCACGCACCTCGTCGGGGCCGACCTGCAACCTATCGCCGCTTTCTACGTCAAGGAGCTCGAGCTGCCCCTCAGTCGGCTCTAGGTCGCTAGCTGCTACTAGCTGCAAAAAGCTGGCGTCCAGCCCGCGCGCCTTGATCGCAGTCAGAGCGGTGCGCAGCGGGATCTCATCGAACAGATCGGAGATGATAATCGCCAGTCCGGTGCCGGCCGCAAAGCGCGTCTTGAGCGCAAAGCGCTTGATGGCGGCTACCGGCGCCTGGTCGCCGCTGACCGCCGCCGCCCCCGCGATAAACGACCAGGCCATGGGCACCGCCGCGCGGCCCCAGGCTAGCGGGCTAGCCTGGCCATTAAAGAGGTGGACCTGGCAGACCGCATCTCGCTGGGCCACGTAGCTGAGCAGTTGGGCCACGAGGCGCCCGTAGCGCAGCTTGTCGCCTAGCGCCATGCTCGGGCTGGTATCGATGACCAGATGCACATTAATGGTCCGCTCGGCCTGGTAAAGTCGGGTATAGAGCCGCCTGGTGCGGGCATAGACCTTCCAGTCCACGTAGCGCAGCTCATCGCCGCGCTGGTACGGGCGGTAGTCGTGAAACTCGACGCTTTGACCGGCCTCGGTCGCCATGCGTTCACCGGTTTCACGGCTCAGCACGCGCGAAGCCAGGGCGTAGCGATCTAACAGGGCGCGGCTGCGGGCCGAGATCATCGCACCTTGGTCTCGCTGACGATCTGCTTCACGATGTCGTCCGTATTAGCCCCTTCCACCTCAGCCTCAAAACTCAACAGCAGGCGGTGGCGCAACGCCGGCAGAGCGGCGCGGCGGATATCCTCCAGTTCGACATTGGGCCGCGCATCGGCCAAGGCATAGCCCTTGGCAGCCAGGACTAGCGCCTGAGCGCCACGCGGGCTGGCACCTAGCCGCACCAGCGGGTGGGCGTGAGTGGCCTCGGTTAAACGCACCACATAGTCAAGCGCACTGCTGGCGATCGGCACAGCGCGTAACAGGCGCTGCAACTCGAGCAGTTCAGCCTGACTAAAGAGCGGTTCGATCACCTCTTCGCGGCTGCCGGTGGTGGCGTCTAGGATGCGCCAGAGCGTGGGGCCGTCGGGGCGCGCAATCAGAATCTTGAACAGGAAGCGGTCGAGCTGCGCCTCCGGGAGCGGATAGGTCCCTTCCATCTCGAGCGGGTTCTGAGTAGCTAGCACCACGAACGGGTTAGGCAGGCTGTAGCGGGTTCCGGAGGCGGTCACCGTACGCTCCTGCATCGCCTCCAAGAGCGCCGACTGGGTCTTGGGCGTGGCGCGGTTGATCTCGTCGGCTAGCAGCACGTTGGCAAAGACCGGCCCTCGCTCAAACTCAAAGCGTGTCGCTCCGCGTTCCTCAATCAGCACGGTGGTACCGGTTACATCGGCGGGCATCAGGTCGGGGGTGAACTGGATGCGCCCGAAACTTAGCTGGGTCGCCTCGGCAAAGGCCCGCACCAGCCGCGTCTTGCCCAGTCCGGGTACCCCCTCGATGAGGGCGTGGCCGCCGGCCAGCGCCACGATCAGCAGGTCTTCCACTACCGCTTCCTGGCCAAGGATAACGCTGCCAATGGCATCGCGCAGGGCTTTAAACTTAGGAGCGAAGCTACGATAGTCCAGATTCTCCATAAGGCCAGCCTACCACTCAGCCAAGTCGCACTCGCGGTACAATATACCCATGGGCGCGGTGCTCCGTTACCGGCGCATTACCCTCAAACCGCTGACCGACCTGGATCAGGCCGCCTGGCGACGCCTCCATGCCCACTTCCGCGACCCGGAGATCGCCCACCTTAACGGCACCCTACCCGGCCGGCTGCCGCTGTGGCTGTTGCGGCTGTTGCTTAAGGCTGATAGCCGCCGCCCTGACCGCGCTATTTATGGCATCTTCGATGAGGCCGGCGCTTATATCGGCACCGTTGAGCTCTATGATATCGGGTCGCAGCGGGCCACCCTGGGCATCATCATCGGCGAGAAGAGCCACTGGGGGCGCGGCTATGGCCCCGAGGCCATCGCCGCCATCTTGCAGCACGCCTTTGAGACTATGCGCTTGGAGCGGGTGGTGCTGTCTACCTTCGGTGATAACCTGCGTGCTCAGGCGGCCTTCAAAAAGGCAGGGTTCACAGAGCTGCGCCGACTTAGCCACCGCCAGGGAAGAATCAGCGTGCAGATGGAGCTGACTGCCACCGAGTGGCGCCAGAGCCACCCCCCTGTCGCCCTGCCGGTACTTTCCGTACCTTCTAGCCACGAGTGAGTCGCCCATTATCGTTCGCTCGGACACCTAGCGGGGTAGGGGGGATTACTCCCCCTGAGACGCGCTATCAGCCGGCCTCGAAGTACGCCTTCACCGCCTCAGCCGCGCCGCGGCCCAGGCCGGGGATGCCGGCCAGCTGCTCCAGGTCGGCCGCTTTTAGCTGCTCGAGGCTGGAGAAGTGCGCCAGCAGCAGATCGCGGCGCTTAGGACCGATGCCGGGGATCTCCTCCAGCACGCTTCGGGTCATGGCCGACCCGCGCCGCTGGCGGTTATAGCCGACGGCGATGCGGTGCGCCTCGTCGCGGATGTGGATTAGCAGCCGCAGTCCGGGATGAGTTTCCGGGGCCAGGATCTCCTCGCTATGCTCACGGATGATCGCCTCCCGCCTCTTAGCTAACCCCAGCATGGGCAGCTTAAGCCCTGCCTCATCAAGCGCCCGCCGGGCCGCTGTGAGCTGCCCCTGGCCGCCATCAATCAGCAGCAGGTCAGGCACCGGCAGTTTGTCGGCTAGCGAGCCGGTAAAGCGGCGCGACACCGCCTGGTGCATGGCGTAATAGTCATCGAACATCACTCTCGCTTCGCTCGGGTCAGGCTGGCTAAGCCCGCGGATAATCAGGCGCCGGTACTCGGACTTCTTAGCTCGGCCCCCTTCAAAGACCACGATACTGGCTACGGTGTGGGTGCCCATCAGGTTGCTAATGTCAAAGCCCTCGATGCGGTAGGGAAGCTCCGTCAGCCCGGCCAAATGCTGTAACTCCGTGACGCCGGGCGCCTCGCCACGGCGCTCCAATAGCGCCAGCTCAGCCTCTAGTCCGATGCCGGCGTTGCGCTCGGCTAAGCCCAGCAGCTCGGTTTTATCGCCGCGCTGGGGCACCCGCAGCTCGACTTTGCGGCCGGCCCGCTGGCTCAAGAACTGCTGCCACACCGCGCGGTCAAGCGTGCTGCTAGGAATCAGCACCAGCGGTGGCAGGTGGGTGGCCTGGCCGTAGTAGTCGGCCATGAAACGCTCGAGCATCTCGCCGACCGAGGCCTCCTGGGCGTTAGTCAAGAAGCGCTTGTCACGCCCGATAATGCGCCCCCGCCGCATCTGAAAGAGCTGGGTCATGGCGTAGTTGCCCGCCTGAGCCACGCCGATCACATCCAGGTCGTCCTGGGTCGCTAGCGCTACGGTCGAGTCATAGCCCAGGCGCTCGAGCGCCTGCTTGCGGTCGCGATAGACACGCGCCAGCTCAAAGTCTTGGCGCTTGGCCGCCGCCTGCATCTCGGCGGTAAGCCAGCTCGCAATCTCCTCGACACGCCCCTCCAGGAAAGCCTTCACCTGCTTGACCACTGCTGCGTAGGCCTCGGGGCTGGTGTGGTCGCTGCAGGGAGCCAGGCAGCGGCCCATATGGAAGCGCAGGCACGGCTTCCGGCGCTTCTGCAGCGGGCTGCCGCTGTTGACGCGCAGCGGGAAGAGCGTACCGATCAGCCGCTGTACCTGGCGCACCACACCCGGATTGGGGTACGGCCCGAAGTACTGAGCGCCGTCCTTAAGGACCCGGCGGGTGAACTCGAGCATCGGATAGGTCTCGTTGGTAAGCTTCAAAAAGGGGTAGCTCTTGTCGTCCTTAAGAAGTACGTTGTAGTGCGGCTGATAGCGCTTGATCAGGTTGGCCTCGAGGATCAGCGCATCGACCTCGTTCTTGGTAACCACGAATTCAAGCCGCACCGCCTGCGCGACCAGCAACCGGGCCTTGGCCTCGGCTAGGCGGTTAAAGTAGCTCCGCACCCGGCTGCGCAGGCTTTTGGCTTTGCCGACGTAAAGCACCTTATCCTGCTCATCGAGATAGAGGTAACAACCCGGCTGCCGGGGCAACACCGGGAGGTCGTGGACGGTCATGCCGTATGCTACCGCAGGGCTATAGCAGTAGCGCCTCGGGCGTTTCGAGCAGGCTGATCAGGTGATTGGTGAAGTTGGCTGCCTCCGCGCCGTCGATCAGGCGGTGGTCGAACGACAGGCTCAGGTAGAGCATTTCACGCGCAGCGATGCTGTCGTCCGGCATTACCACCGGGCGCTTTTTGATGGTATGCACGCCCAAGATGGCCGCCTCCGGCACGTTGATGATGGGAAAGCTAAAGAGCCCGCCTAGGGAGCCCACGTTGGTGATGCTGAAGCTGCCGCCCTTGATGTCCTCGGGCGCCAGCTTGCCATCCCGAGCCTTATCAGCCAGGGCGCTAAGCTCCTGGGCTAGCGCCAGTATCCCCTTTTGATCGACGTCCTTGATAACCGGCACCACCAGCCCGGCCTCGGTGGCCACCGCCACCCCCAGATTATAGTAGCGCTTGATGACAATCTCGCCCGCAGCCTCATCCAGGCTGGCGTTAAGGATCGGGTACGCCCGCAGCGCCACCACCACCGCCTTCATGATCAAGGGCAAGTAGGTGAGCTTGACGCCCTGCGCTTCGGCCAGTGGCTTGAGCTTGCCGCGCAGCGCCACCAACCCTGAGACGTCGGCCTCGTCCACGTGCAGGGTGCGCACCGTCTGCTGGTGCGAGGCCAGCATCGCCTTGGCGATGACGCGGCGCAAGCCGCGCAGCGGCAGCCGCTCTTCGCGCTCAGCATGAACGCTCGGAGCCTGCGCTACCGGCAGCGCTTGGCTAAAGGCGCGGATGTCCTCAACGCGGATGCGCCCGTGCGGGCCAGAGCCCCTAACTTGCGCCAGCTCCACCCCCAATTCGCGGGCCAACTTGCGCGCCGCCGGCACCGCCAGCACCCTATGCACCCCGGTCGCCTGCGGTGGCAGCGCAACCTTAGCCGCGCGGCGTACCTGCACCGTCGGGACTGCGTCGTCGTCGGCAGAGGGTTTAAACAGGCTTAAGCTCTCACCCTCGTCGGGCTCCTCCGGCTCGGCTGAGGCAGCCTCTTCAATCAGAGCGATCGGGGCCTGCACCGCCACTACCTGCCCCTCCTTAACGAGCTGCTGCCGCAACACCCCGGCGTAGGGGCTCGGCAGTTCTACGGTCACTTTGTCGGTCATCACCTCGACCAGCGGCTGGTCGGCCTGCACCGCTTCGCCCTCGGCCACCAGCCACTTGACGATCTCACCCTCCACCACCGACTCGGCGAGTTCAGGTAGCAACACCTCTTTCATCATCATCCCCTAGTAGTCGAGCACTTTCTGTACCGCCCGCAGGATACGGTTCACCCCCGGCAGGTAGTCGCGGTCTTGCGCGTAAGGGTAGGGGGTATCGAAGCCGCTGACCCGCAGGGGCGGGGCCTCAAGCGCATCGAGCACCTCCTCGCTGATGGTGGCGGCCACCTCGCTCATGAAGCTAGCATGCTTGGGCGCTTCGTTAATCAGCACCACCCGCCCGCACTGCGCCACCGCTTCGAGCACCGCCTCCTTATCCCACGGCAACAGCGAGCGCAGGTCGATTACAGTAGCCTCAATCCCCTGCTGGTGCAAGGCCTCGGCAGCCTTGAGGGTCTCGCTCATGGTGCCGCCGTAAGAGATCATGACCAGGTCGCCCCCCTGGCGGCGCGTGACCGCCTGGCCCAGCGGGATGGTAGCGTCACCGTCGGGGAGGGTCTCCTTGACAGCGCGGTACAAGCGCTTGGGCTCGAGCACCACCACCGGGTCGTCGTCGCGGATGGCGGTCTTGAGCAACCCCCGAGCGTCCGCTGGGGTCGCGGGGTAGACCACCTTGAGCCCCGGCGTGTGCACAAAGTGGGCCTCAGGGCTCTGCGAGTGATGGTGCCCACCCTTGACCCCGCCGCCCGCCGGCATTCGCACCACCAGCGGCGCGTGAAACTGCCCGCCGGAGCGGTAGCGCAGCTTGGCCGCTTGCGACACCAGCTGATCGAAGCCCGGATAGACGTAGTCGGCAAACTGAATCTCGGCCACCGGGCGCAGGCCGTACACCGCCATTCCCACCGCCGCGCCGATGATGGCCGCTTCGGAGAGCGGCGTGTCGATCACGCGGTCGGGGCCGTACTTGTCGAATAGTTTATCGGTCGCTAAAAACACCCCGCCGCGCTTACCAACATCCTGGCCGAGCACTACCACCCGCTCATCGCGGGCCATCTCCTCATCGAGGGTGCGAGCGATGGCCTGAACCATAGTTACAGTCGCCATGGCGCTACAGCTCCGCGCGCTGCGCCGTCAGATGCGGCAGCGGCTCGGCATAGACATCGTCAAACAGCCAGTCGGTCGGCACCGGCCCCGCCGCCTCAGCTTCCTTGGCCGCCTGGGCCAGTTGCTCGCTAAGCTCGGCGCGCAGCTCGGCCTCCCAGCTCTCGCTAATTAGGCCGCACCGCTCCAGGAAGCGGGCCAAGCGCTTCAGAGGGTCGCGGCGGCGCCAGGCCTCGACCTCTTCGCGCGGGCGGTAGCGCGCATCGTCGTCGGCGGACGAGTGCGGGCCGTAGCGATAGACTTGCAGCTCGACCAAGGCCGGGCCGTGGCCAGCCCTGGCCCGCGCGATCGCCTCGTGCAGCACGAAGTAGCTGGCCAGCACATCCATGCCGTCAACCAAGTAGCCGGGCATACCGTAAGCCACCGCCTTGGCAGCAATATTCTCGGCGGCAGTCTGCTTGTGGTAGTCCACGCTGATGGCGTAGCGGTTATTTTGGCACACGAAGACGATAGGGGCACCCTGCACACCGGCGAAGTTAATTGCGGCGTGGAAGTCCCCTTCGGAGGTCGCCCCCTCGCCAAAACTAGCTATCACCACCTGCTCGCTGCCGGTGAGTTTAATACTGATGGCGGTGCCGACCGCTGGCGCTAGGTGTGAAGCGATGGGCGAGGCCACAGCGAAGAGATTGATGGCCTTGGAGCCGAAGTGTGCGGGCATCTGCCGCCCCTTGTTCGGGTCGGCCTTAGTCGCCATCGACTGCGCCACAATCTCCCTGGCCGGTATGCCTAGCGCCAGCACCAGCGCTGAATCTCGATAGTACGGAAAGAGCCAATCTACCCCCGCAGTTACCGCATGGGCCAGCGCTACCTGGGCGGCTTCGTGTCCAGCGACCGGGGCGATGAAGCTAACTTTGCCCAGTCGCTGCAAGGTACTCAGGCGTTCATCGAGCAGGCGCGAGGCCAACATATCGCGGTAGAACCGTTGTAGCAGCTCATCGGGAAGCTTAAAAGCAAAGGGCGCCAGCCACTCGCCACCTTCGCCGATCAAGCTGATCGGCTTAGGGGTAAAGGGCTGAAACCGCTGCGAGTCCGTAATCACGACACACCTCCAGCGATTATGAGAAAACCCCGGGGGCCTCCGGGGTCGAGTCACAGCGTCCAATGGCTAGCGCCAAGCCTAGTCGAAGTCCCAGCAGTGGCTTTTGTCGCATCATCGGTCACCTCAATATCTCAAGTGAGTTAACGCGCTGGGCGCAAACTCTATTTGACCCTCAAAGTTTAGCACCCGCGTTCTCGGCTTTGGTTGCCCCGCCGCACGCCAGGTATAACGCCCCGGAGGCCGCTGTGGTAGGCTACCGGAAGGAGGCAAGGCGTGGACAACAACAGACTTCTCGGATATACCCTGATCGCTATCGGCGTGCTGGCGTTGCTCGCCGTCCTAGGGGCTGGCCCTAGTTGGCTCTGGGTGGCAATAGCTGGAGCCGGTTTCCTGTTCGCCTACTCCCGGCAGCGACACTACGGCCTGTTAGTAGTCGGCGGCCTCCTGGCCGGAGCGGCGCTCGGCATCCTGTTGACCGTTACCTGGAGCTGGCGTATTAGCGCTTTCTTGCTGAGCCTGGCGGCCGGCTTCCTGCTGGTCGACCGGGTCGAGCCCAAAGCCGTCCGCTGGCCCCTTTACTCCGCCGCCGTCTTAGCAGCTTTTGGTCTGCTGGTCTGGCTATTCGAGCGCAATATACTCACCTCGTGGTGGTTTGCCCTGCTGCTGATCGTGGCCGGCGCCGCACTGCTGCTACGTGGACGCAGTGAGTCCGGTTGGGTCAGCGTCTCGCCACCGGCCAGCCCGTCGCCACCTGCCGCTACCGTGCCGTCAGCTCCCAAACACGTGGTAGAGCCCACAGCACCCCACACGCAGCACGCGCCGCCGGGCGATCAGGTCGTCACCATCACACCTCCCGAAGAGGCCGTGGCCGAGCCGGAACTTCCGCTCACGAGCGAACAACAGGCGCGTCTGGAACGGCTCACCGCTTGGCGCAAAGCTACCGCCGCCCGCGACGGGGTCTCAGCCTATGTCGTCTTGCCCAACGCCACGCTGAGCGAGCTAGCACGGGCCAACCCAAGCAGCTTAGACGAGCTAGCCAAGATCAAGGGGATCGGACCGGTCAAGCTCGAGCGCTACGGCAGTGAGCTGTTGGCGGTGTTAGCAGGCACAGCTACGAGCTAGGCGCGGTACGATAGCGGGGTGGAGAAAGCCACGCCCCGCCTGTTGCCGCTGATTTTGGCCGTGGGAGTGATCGCTGTCAGTCTGGCAGCGATTTTCATCCGCCTAGCCGATGCGCCGGGGGTGGTGGTGGCCGCTTACCGGATGCTGTTGGCCAGCCTGATCCTGCTTCCCTGGTCGATCCCTGCCCTTACCCGCACCCCGCTGACCCGCCATAACGCCCTTTACGCCGTCTTAGCCGGGGTCTTGTTGGCTGCCCACTTTGCTACCTGGATCACCTCGCTCAGTTACACGTCGGTGGCCGCCAGCGTAGCCTTGGTCTCCACTCATCCGTTATGGGTAGCGCTATTCAGCTGGCTGTTCTTGCAAGCTGCCCCGGCGCTGGCAGTCATCTTTGGGGTCCTGCTGACGGTGTTAGGCGCTGCCATGATCGGCTTTAGCGACCTGGGCGGCGGCGGTGCGCCGCCTATCGGCAACGGGCTGGCGGTATTAGGCGCGATGGCCGCCGCAGGCTATTTGCTACTGGGCCGGGCCGCCCAACAGCGCGGCCTGAGCCTGCCGGCCTATGTCGGGGTGGCCTACGGCGTAGCGGCGCTGGCGCTCTTGCCGCTGCCGCTCCTGTTCGGTCTCCCCTACCTTAATTATCCTCTGGAGAGTTTTATCTGGATCGCGCTGCTAGCGCTGATTCCACAGCTGGTGGGACACACCAGCTTCAACTATGCGCTGCGAATTATCAATCCGACCACCGTCGCCACCGTGATCCTGCTCGAGCCGATCGGCGCCGGGCTGTTGGCGGTAGCGGTATTTGGTGAAATCCCCACGGCGCTTACCGCCGTCGGCGCACTGATCTTGGTGGCCGGGGTGATCCTGACCGCGCGGCATAACCGCTCAGCCTGAACTTGCTATACTCACGGCGATGAAAGTCCTGGTAGCCAACGACGACGGCATCTTCTCCCCAGGGATTTTAGCCCTAGCTAAGGCCATGCGCGAAGTAGCTGACGAGGTGATCATCGTTGCCCCCGATGTCGAGCAGTCGGCGGTCGGCCACGCGATAACCATCCGCCGACCGCTCAGATACAAACGGACACGCCTGCAAGGGCTGGAAGACCTCGAGGCCTACCGTGTGGACGGCACCCCGGCGGACTGCGTAGTGCTAGGGGTGCATAACTCCGGTCGGCCGGATGTGGTGGTCTCGGGCATCAACATCGGCTCGAACCTAGGTTATGACGTCACCCACTCCGGTACGGTAGCCGCTGCCATCGAGGGGACGACCCTGGGCATACCCTCGATCGCCTTTTCGCTGCGCACCAGCGACCGCGAGCTGGACTTTAGCTATGCCGCAGCCTATGCCAAAGAGTTGGTCCCCGCCGTAGCCCGGCGCGGCCTCCCCGCCAAGACCTTGCTAAACGTCAACTTCCCGGTAGGTGAAGCTAAAGGTGTACGCCTGGCGCGGCAGTCCACCCATAGCTACCAGGACACTATCGTGACGCGCGAAGACCCTGACGGCAAGCCGTACTACTGGGTGGCCGGCATCCCAACCGGCCCGCGTGAGCCGGACTCCGACTACACCACCGTGCTAGAGGGCTTCGTCGCTGTGACGCCGCTCTATCTGGACTTTACCCACACGCGCTTTTTTGCCGATCTGGCCGAGTTCGTGCCGGGGCTCGAGCGGGCCTGACGTGGCCTGGCTCCCGGAGCTGGAAGCAGCTACCTTAGCCAGCCTGCCCACAGCACACAGCAACCCGGAGCTAGCGCGCTATTATCAGCTGATCCGCGACTACCCCGAACGCGGTGGTAAGCGGCTGCGCGGGCAGCTAGTGTTGCTATCGGCGGCGGCGCATGGCGGCAACTGGCAGCAAGCCCTAGCCGTAGCGGCGGCCGTAGAGCTGTTCCAGAACTGGGTCTTGATTCACGACGACATCGAAGACGGCTCCGACGAGCGGCGGGGCCGCCCGGCGCTCCACCACCTGGCCGGGATGCCGGTAGCCATCAACGTCGGCGATGCGCTGCACGTCTATATGTGGCGGCTGCTACACAGCGATGCCTGCCTGGCACTGCCGCGTTGGCGCGAGGTGGTCCGAGAGTTCGAGGCGATGATCTTGCGCACTGCCGAAGGCCAGCACCTCGACCTGAGCTGGGTAGCGGCCGGGCGCTTCGATGTGAGCGAGATCGAGTACCTGACCATGGTTACGCTCAAGACCGCTTACTACACGGTAATCGGGCCGCTTCGCTTAGGCGCGCTCTGCGCCGGTCTGACTCCAGACCCACGGTTTGACGCGCTGGGGCGTCATCTGGGCGTAGCCTTTCAGCTCCGCGATGATGTGTTAAACCTGCTGCCCGAGGTAACAACCGGCAAGGAGTTTGCCGGCGACCTTTATGAAGGGAAGCGCACGCTGATTCTGGCCCATCTGCTATCTTGCACCGACGAGGCCGAAAAGAACGCCATCGTCGCCCGCCTAGCTCAACCTCGTGGGGACAAACGGGCTGACGATGTGCGCTTTATCCTGTCGGCCATCAACCGGCACGGCTCACTGGCCTACGCCCAACGGGTAGCCGAAGCGGAGGCCGCGCAGGGCCTGGCGCTACTCAGTGAACTAGCGCCCATGCTAGCGGAGCCGGCTGCCGCTACCGAACTGACAGAGCTGCTTAAGTCGCTGGCGCGGCGCCTGCACTAGCGGGCGCTCGGAAAACCCCAGTGGGTTGTGGGAAAAACCCTCACAACCAGAGCCCGTCAGGGCGAAGCCTCCTACCCTTTCTGACCAGCTAGTTGTGCCCGCGCGGAGTATGGTAGCGGGCTGCTTGTCGGGTATCATCAGTTCATGGCCTGGCTGACCAAGGCGCGCCATTGGGTGTTTCAGCTGCTGCGCTGTCCCCTCTGCCGCTGCCGCTCGAGCAGCGCCTTGGGCTGCTGTGCCGGCTGCGCTAGCGAGCTATTTAAGCCCATGGCCAACGTCGACCAGGTAGTGCTTGGGGAGTATCAGGGGGCGCTCAAACAGGCTGTGCTGGCCCTGAAGTTCAATCACGTCACGCGGCTCAGTCGGCTGTTCGGCCAGGCGCTGGCCCACCAGGTTCGCCGGCAGGGCTGGCAGATCGATCTGGTCTGCGCGGTGCCGTTGCACCTCACTCGGCGGTTCGGTCGGGGCTACAACCAGGCCGCCCTGATCGCTAAAATTACTGCCCGTGAGCTAGCCGTCCCCTACCGGCCGGTGCTCTACCGCCGGCGGCCCACCCGGCAACAGGCCAAGCTCGGCGCCGCAGCCCGCCGGGCCAACGTGACTGAGGCCTTCGGCTGCCGAACCCTTAACGGCGAACGGGTACTGCTTATCGACGATGTGATCACCAGCGGAGCCACCATCACCGAGTGTAGCCTGGCGCTTTTTGAGGCCGGCGCCCACCGCGTTCAGGTCGCCGCGGTGGCCCTGGCTAAAGCTGAGCGATAAGTCCCACTATGATGCCGATCAGCACCCCGACCGCCACTTGAGGGTAGGTGTGGCCTAAGAGCGTCTTGAGCACCTGGGGCTGAAAGCCCTCGGTGAAGAGGTGGCTAAGCTCCTCGACCAACTCGTTGATCAGCTCGGCCTGCACCCCTGCCGCCCGCCGGATACCGGTAGCATCGTAGATGACGATGCCGCCCAAGACCGCAGCCAGGGCAAAATAAGGGCTGCCCAGGCCATAGATCAGGCCGATCGAGGTCGCCAGGGCAGCCACCGCCGCCGAGTGTGACGAGGGCATCCCGCCGGTTTCGAGCATTCGCGCCAGGACCAGCCTCCGCTCGGTCACCCAAACCAAGAAGACCTTCACCAACTGGACTATCAGCACCGCCACGAAGGAGGGCCACAGCGCCTGATTATGCAGCAGCTCAGTCACAAGGCTCCCGGCGGCGTGCCTTGGCGGCGTCCAGCGTGTTGCGCATCAGCATAGCCACAGTCATGGGTCCAGTACCTCCCGGCATCGGCGTGAGATAAGCGGCCACCGTAGTTACCTCCGGGTCAACATCGCCCACTAGTCGGCCCTCGAGGCGGCTGATGCCGACATCTAACACCATAGCGCCGGGCTTGACCATGGCGGGCTTAACAAAACCTGCCTTGCCGATAGCAGCTACCAGGATGTCGGCTTGCCTGGCTAGGCCCTCGAGGCCGCGGGTGCGCGAGTGCGCTAGCGTAACGGTGGCGTGGCGGCGCAAGAACAAGGCCGCCGCAGGCTTACCGACCAGATTTGAACGCCCGATGATGACGGCGTGCCGCCCTTCGATAGGCAACTGGTAGTGATCGAGGATGCGGATTAGACCTGCCGGTGTGCAAGGGACGAGCGTCGGCTGCCCGCTCCACAGCCGCCCCACATTCACGGGATGAAAGCCATCGACATCTTTAGCCGGGTCGATAGCCTCCAGGACCGGCTTGCTGTCTAGCTGAGGCGGCAGCGGAAGTTGCACTAAGATGCCATCTACGGCCGGATCGGTGTTAAGCTGCGCAATCAGCGCCATCAGCTCAGCCTGTGTGGTAGCTTCGGGCAAAGCGTGAAGCTCGGTGGCTAAGCCCAGACGCTGTGCCAAGCGGTTCTTGCCCCGGACATAGGCGACACTGGCTGGGTCTTCGCCGACCCGGACAAAGGCCAGCTTGGGAATAAACGGTAGCGTGGCCAGTTCAGCGGCAAGCTCCGCGGCTAGCGCCTCGGCTACTTCATGGCCACTTAACAGTACGGCAGACACCAGAACTCTCCCGAAAATCAGTAGTCAAGTATTCGAGTATTCAAGTATTCAAGTGGGGGCGACCCCACGTGGTCGCCTGTTTTCACCCCTGGTACGGCTTCGCTCGGCCCCTTCGCTGCGCTCAGGACAAGGCTTCGCTGATGGTGAACGATAGTTCATGGGCAATTCCTCCGCAACTTGCAGGCGCGTACGCCCCTAGCCAGTCGGTGCCGTAGTCGGCAGCTCGAGCGCTTTAACCAGGCGCGCCAGCACACCGTGAACGAAGCGCCCCGACTCCTCGCCACCGAACTTCTTGGCCAGGCGCACCGCCATCTCAATGGCCAGCTGGGCGGGGGTGCCTAGGTAGCGCAGCTCAGTGAGCGCCAGACGCAAGATGTTAAGGTCGGTCTGGGCCATCTGGGAAAAGCTCCAACCTTCGATCACTGCACCAAGTTGCTGATCGATCTCTTGGCAATGTGCGGCAAAAGCATCCACCAGCTGTCGGCTAAAAATCAGTGACTCGGGATCAAGCCGCTCGCTATAAGCCTCGGCGCTGTCTTCAGGCTCATCGTGCAGGTGTTCCCAGGCTTCTGCCAGGGTGGTCTTACCCTGCTCGGCCACAAACAGGGTCAGGAAAGCCAGCTCGCGAGCCTTACGCCTTGCCACGCACTAGTTCCTCCGGCAGATTAATAGCCTCGACGGTAACGTTGACCGACTCGACTCGCAAGCCGGTCATCGAAGCTACCGCCTCACGCACGGCGCGTTGCGCCTCCCGAGCTACTTTAGGGACTTCAAGCCCATACAGGACGTGGATATTGAGGTCGATCCAGACGCGCTCGTCTTGGCGCTCAATGGCTATCCCTTTGGCGCGGCGCCCGGTAAGAATCTCGCCCATCCGCGCCGGGGGGGTAGCTGGGGTTAGCCCTTCGACGCGATCCAGGGCTAGCTGGGCGATGCCGTAGAGCACATCCTGCGAAATGTCGAGATCTTGAACGACGGGGTCGCTCATAGCTGCATCCTCCTGGCAATGAAGTTGGTATACACCGCGCCACGGCGGTAAAAGGCGTTATCTAGAACCTTCAGGTGGAAGGGGATGGTGGTGCTGACACCGTCGATTACCGTCTCCTGCAGGGCGCGCTGCATACGCGCAATAGCTTCGGGGCGGCTGGGCGCCCAGGCGATGATTTTAGCCAGCAGGCTATCGTAATTGGGCGGGATGCGGTAGCCGGAGTAGACGTGCGAGTCCACGCGGATGCCGGGGCCACCGGGCCAGTGGACGCCGGTAACGGTGCCCGCCGAGGGACGAAAATCGCGCTCGGAATCCTCCGCGGTGATACGCACCTCAATGGCATGACCCTGGGCCTTGATCGCCTCTTGAGCAAAGCTGAGACCCAGCCCAGCGGCCACTTTGAACTGCTCTTGGACCAGGTCTACTCGGGTGATCATCTCAGTGACCGGGTGTTCGACCTGAATGCGGGTATTCATCTCGAGAAAGTAAAAGCTCCCATCGCGATCAACTAAAAACTCGCAGGTGCCCGCGCCGCGATAGCGGATATGCCGGGCCAGGCGCACGGCGGCTTCAGCAAGTTGCGTGCGCAGCTCGAGCGGCAAAGTGCTCGGCGCCTCCTCCAGCATCTTCTGATTGCGGCGCTGGATCGAGCAGTCGCGGTCAAAAAAGTGGACTACCTCCCCCTGGCCGTCGCCAAAGACCTGGATTTCGACATGCCGAGCCTCATCCACGTACTTTTCCAGGTACATCGCAGGGTTGCCAAAGGCTGCCCGGGCCTCCTCTTGGGCGTTGGTGAACTGGCGCTCCAAGTCGCTTGGGCTATGCAAGGCGCGCATGCCGCGCCCGCCCCCTCCTGCCGACGCCTTGAGCATTATCGGATAGCCGATCTTTTCAGCACCTGAGAGCGCCTCTTCGAGCGTTTCGAGCAGGCCGGAGCCAGGGACTATCGGCACATCGGCAGCTACCGCCAACGCTCGAGCGCTGGCTTTATCACCGATAGCCCGGATGTTATCGGGCCGCGGACCGATGAACACCAGGTGGTGCTCCTCGCACTTCTCGGCAAACTCGGCGTTCTCCGACAAGAAGCCGTAACCGGGGTGAATGGCCTCGGCCCCGGTCACCTTGGCCGCTGAGAGCAGATTGCGCACGTTCAAGTACGAGCCTGCGGCCGGCGCCGGGCCGATACAGATCGACTCATCGGCCAGCAAGACCGGCAGTGAGCTTTCGTCCACAGTGGAATAGACCACCACCGTCTTAATACCCAGCTCGCGGGCAGCACGCAAGACCCTCAGCGCGATCTCGCCGCGATTAGCGATCAGAATCTTCTTAAACACAGCTTCAGGCTCTTTAAGTTGGCTCGATGCGAAACAGCACCTGCCCGTACTCGACAGGCTCTTCGTTGCGGACTAGGATCTCCTTGATGACTCCGGCCACCTCGGCCTCGATCTCGTTCATCAGCTTCATCGCTTCGATGATGCAGAGCACGGTGCCGGGGGTTACCCGGTCACCTACCTTGACGTAGGCAGGGGTCTCCGGCGAGGGTGAGGCATAAAACGTTCCGACAATGGGAGCGGTTACCGCCACCAGATGCGAGGTTGCAGGGGCAGGGGGCGGAGTTTGAGCTACCGCCGAGGAGTTGGTCGGGGTAGGCACCGGCGCTGCGGCTGCCGGGGTCACAACCGGCGCAGTTTGGGCCACCAGCACCTGCTGGGCCCCGCGCTTGATGGCGAGCTTGTAGTCGCTGGTTTCGAGCTGTAGCTCGGTAGCATCGCTCCCGACCATGGCCTCAAGCAGTCTCTTGATCTCTTTGGCGTCCATCAAGCACGCCCTAAGTACTCACCGGTGCGAGTATCGACGCGAACCTTCTCACCCTGGTCGATAAATAGCGGTACGCTCACCACCGCGCCGGTCTCCAGGGTAGCCGGCTTGGAGCCGCCCGACACGGTATCGCCCTTGACGCCGGGTTGGGTGTCGGTGATAAAGAGTTCGACCACATTAGGTATTGTCACTTTAAGCGCGCGGCCCTGGTAATAGTCCACCGTGACCTCCATCGACTCCTTGAGGAACTTGGCCGCGGAGCCGATCTGCACCGCGCTTAGCGTGGGCTGCTCATAGGTTTCCAGATCCATGAAGGTGTAGTGCTCACCGTCATTGTAAAGGTACTGCATCTTGCGGTAGTCGATGAAGATATCGTGGAGCTTCTCAGTAGCGTTAAAGCTGCGCTCGACAATGGCCCCAGTCTCGAGCTGGCGGAACTTGGCCACCACTTTGGCGCCGCCGCGCCCGATCTTCTGATGCTGGTACTCAAGGCACTCCCACAAGCCCCCATCCATCTCTACCTTGGAGCCGTATCTAAGCTCTGTTACGCTAATCATGCTTCCTCCGAACCACTGTGGCTGCTAGCAGCCCGCTTTAGCTAGTGTATCACCTTGAGGGGGTTAGGCCGAAAAGGCGCTAGGCCGGTATGGTCCGGGGCAGGGGGTTAAGCTCCAACACCGAGGGCGCTAGTCCGGCCTGGGCGATTAGCCGACGATAGTCCGTAGGGGTGAGTGGGTGCTTGCCAGACAGCGCGACAAAGGCGGCTTCGAGCAGATTGGTAGGGAGGCTGCGCTCCTGATAACGAGGGGTGGTGGTAATAAGCAGCCGCACTCCGCGCTCCTGAGCCCAGGCTACGTCGTCACGGGTGGTGGTGTTGGTCAGGATGATCTTGTTGTCTAAGCGTTCTGGGGCGTGGCGGCGGAGGTAGTGCCAGTCGCCGGCGATCACCTCGGCTTCAGCAAAAAAGCGCCCGCCGACCATACGCCCCACTCGCTCAGGCTTGCTCCCGGTGGGGTAGAACCAGCGGAACGGTAGGTTTAGCACTACGGGCGCTAGGAGCCGCACCACCAGGCTAAGGGTGCTGACGCTGCGGATCGGGATCGGCAGACCTAGCGCAAAGATCAGGTCGCCCAGCAGGAGCTTGGCCCCGGCTTGTGACAGCGCCTCAGCCATGCCGAAGCGATCCGCCGCCGCGACTATCAGCACCCGCTTGCCGCGCCACTGCAAGCGGGATTCGAGCAGCTCTACTACGCTCCGCTCGAGCGTCTCCTTAAGCCCTGCTCCGCACACCAGCGGCGTAATGCGAGCGTTCCTGGCCAGCCTAACCGCATCGCGGATATAGTAGCGCCGCCCGCTGACCTGGACAAAGAGGTCCATCCCGCCCAGGCCGAAGGCGTCAACCTTGCCGTCAAGCTCGCGCAACAGTGTCGCAGCGGCCGCCATATCGCCGTCGGTGCCGCGCCGCTCGATCAGGAGCTGTTCACCGAGCAGCGTAATAACCTGCTTAGTATCGCGCTTAGCAGAGCCTAGCGACACGCTGACTACATGCTTCATGGCACGAGTCTAGCACTCCCGCTAGCCTCGGCCAGAGGGGCGTACTCGCTGATCACCACCGCGTAGTACCCATGCTCATAGCGCCCTATCCCTAGCCAGACACGAACACCGCTCTCGCAGCAGTGGCTGAATTGGCTCCCCGTGTCAAGCTCGAGCCTGCTGTTCGATCTCCAGGCGGCGGTAGGCAAAGCGGCTTCTGGAGTGCCGCCGCAATCAAGAGGCCGCCGGTCTCCCGACGGCCCACAGCGGGTTACAACGACTAAGCGGACTTGGCTACAGCAACGAGCTGCCTAAAAGCCTCGGGCTGCTGCACCGCCAGATCGGCTAATACCTTCCGGTCGATCTCAACGTTAGCTTTGCGTAGGCCGTTCACGAAGACCGAGTAGCTCAACCCCTCGAGGCGTACCGCAGCGTTGATGCGGGCGATCCAGAGGCGGCGGAAGACGTTTTTCTTGTCGCGGCGGTCGCGATATTCGTAATCGGCGGCGTTAAGCAGCGTCTGCTGGGCGACTCTAAAGGACTTGGAGCGCAACCCCCAAAAGCCCTTGGCCCGCTTTAGAACCTTCTGGTGCCTAGCACGCCGTACAGTTCCGGTCTTGGCTCTTGGCATGGCTAGCTTCCGTAGGGCAAGAGCATCCTGATGCGCTTGGCATCGGGCTCAGCAATGATGAGAGCGTTGCGACCGAGGCGGATGCGGCTACCGCTCTTTTTGTAGTTTAGGTGCCGCTTGCCGCTTTTCATCGCCTTGACTTTACCTCGCCCAGTGATCTTGACACGGGCTTTGGTGCCCTTATGGGTCTTTAACTTCGGCATTATTACTCCTTCGCGTTGCCT
>JAGXSO010000072.1 GCA_018333775.1 Truepera sp. | reverse complement strand
ATTGCCGCGCAGCTCGAGGTAGACGCGGGCAAGGTGGCGACCTTTCGCGCCTCCGGGCGGACTACCATCTTCCCCGGCTTCTTCCGGGCCTATGTCGAGGGCTCGGACGACCCCGAGGCCGCCCTCGAAGATCGCGAGCAGCCGCTGCCCGACTTGCGCCGGGGCGACCGCGTCACCTGCCGCCGCGCTCAAGCCGAGGGGCACCAGACCAAGCCGCCGGCGCGCTACACCGAAGCCTCGCTGGTTGGCTTGCTCGAGCAAGAGGGGATCGGCCGGCCCAGCACCTATGCCAGCATCATCGACACGGTAATCAAGCGCGGCTACGTGCGCAAGTCGGGCGAGCAGCTTATCCCCACCTTTACCGCCTTTGCCGCTACCCAACTGCTAGAAAAACAGTTTGAGCCGCTGGTCGATACCGCCTTTACTGCCAACATGGAGCAAGTGCTGGACGATATCGCTGCCGGCGCCGTGGAGCCGAGGCCGTATCTCAAGGAGTTTTATGACGGCTCCCAAGGGATCGCCGCACGGGTCGACGAGGGGCTGGCGCAGCTCGACGGGCGGGAGCTGTCCACCTTGCGCTGTGCCAAGTGGGGCGACCTGGTGGTGCGGGTAGGCCGTTACGGTCCCTATGTGGAGGGGACCGTTAACGGCGAGCGCCTCACCGCTTCGCTGCCCGACACGCTAGCGCCGGCCGACGTAACCGAAGCTGCGCTGCGCGAGCTCTTGCAGCAGGGCAAGCGGGGCGAGGCCGCCTTAGGGCAGGACCCCGACAGCGGCCAGCCGATCTACCTCCGCATCGGACCTTACGGGCCTTACCTACAACTCGGCGGCGACGAGCAGGCCGGCAAACCCAAGCGGGTCTCGCTGCCGCGCAGTTTAGCGCCTGACCGGGTCGAGCTAGCTACCGCCCTGAAGCTGCTGGCTCTCCCCCGCCGGCTCGGTCTCCACCCCGAGACCGGGGAGCCGGTCGAGGCGGGGATCGGGCGCTTTGGGCCGTATGTCAAGCATGGCAGCACCTTCGCTTCGCTCACGGCTCAGGACGACGTGCTGGAGGTAGAGCTCGAGCGGGCCCTGGAGCTGCTGGCCAAGAAGCGCAGCAAGCGCGAGCCCCTGCGGGTGCTGGGCGCCCACCCCGACAGCGGCGAGCCCGTAGAGCTGTGGGCAGGGCGCTACGGGCCGTATATCAAGCACGGCAGCGTCAACGCCTCACTTGGCAACGAAGCTTCCGAGAGGCTGACGCTCGAGGCGGCACTTAAGCTGCTGGCTACGCGAGAGAAGCCGACCGGCGCCACAGGTAAGCGCAAGGCCCAAGCTGCCAAGCGAGTTTCGAAACGCGCTGCGAGCAAACCGAAGCCTTCGACCACTAAGAAGCCTTCGACCGCTAAAGCGACTACGACTAAAGCGACACCGCAACAGCTAGCCGCCCACTTAAGCGAGCTCGAGCCGCAGGATGCCGAGGTCGTCAAGCGGCTTGAGGGGCTGGGCCAGGCCAAGCAGGCCCTGCCGGAGGTAGCGCGCGCGCTCCGGCTCGGCGAAGATGAGTTAAAGCGTGCCCATAAGCGCGGCATGTTCAAACTGCGCATGGCCTTCGGCCGCGCCCGTAAAGCGAGTATGGTGCAGGCCGCCTGATGATAGGGGCAGTGTTACATCTCCGCCACTTAGCCCGCAGCGGCGAAGGCCAAGTCAGCCTGCCGGGCACCGAGCTGTGGCTCAGCACGCTGGCCACGCGCCAAGCGCTGACTATCGAGCAGAGCTGCTGGCTGGCGCTGCTAGCCGGCGAGCTGATCATCGACCTGCCGGACGGTGACTTCCGGGTCTTGAAGCTTCACGACTTCATTGTGCTTCAGCCTGGCCAGTACGGACTGGTGCCATTAGAGACGTGCGTGGTACTTAGCTCCCAGCTCTCATTAGCCGACCGGGCTGCTCACTAATGCCCGCGCGCTGGCGGGGCATACCTAGCTCTTTTTTACTGCTTTCCGACCTCTGAGAACGCCTCAGTGCTCAATAAAATACACCGCTTCATGGTCGTAATCATGGCGCGCTAAGGTGACCGCTACCCGCGTGCCGAGGGCATAACTCCGGCTGTGATGTTGCACTGAGCGGATGGTAATACCGGAACGCAGCCTGACCCGATACAGGTAATGAAGCCCCTGGAAGACCCGATCCAGCACTACCCCTACTCCGTCAGCATCCGGGTAGATCTCGGTAGAGTCGGGCCGCAGCACCGCTTTAACCTTGGTCCCGGCCGGCAGCCCCTCGCGCAGCGGCAGCCGTCCGAGCTCAGTCACGATAGACCGGTTTTGAATCTCTCCTGGGAGCAGATCCGCAATGCCGATAAACTGGGCTACGAACGGAGTGGCCGGCCGATGGAAGATAACCTCCGGCCGATCGATCTGCTCGAGCTGCCCGGCGTTTAGCACCCCGATCCGGTCGCCCATCACGAGCGCCTCCTCCTGGTCGTGGGTAACTAAGATCACCGTGGCGCCGGCACGGGTGAGGATCTCCTTGATCTCATCGCGCACGCGGGCGCGCAGACTAACGTCAAGGTTGGAAAAAGGCTCATCGAGCAGAATTACCGCCGGCCCCGGCGCTAGGGCTCGAGCCAAGGCGACCCGCTGCTGCTGCCCACCCGAGAGCTCATGCGGATACCTCCCGCCCAGCTCGGCTAAGCCCACGAGCCTAAGCGCATCCATGGTCTTCTTACCGACCACCGGGCGGTTGCTGCAACGCACCCCGAAAGCGACATTATCAAACACCGTCATGTGCGGGAACAGGGCGTAATCTTGGAAGACGATCCCCACCCCCCGCCGCTCCGGTTGCACCCAGCTACTGCCGGCTACTACCTTCTCGCCAATGGTGATGGTCCCGGAATCCGGCACCTCAAGTCCGGCGATTAGCCTCAGTAGGGTGGTTTTCCCGCACCCGGAAGGCCCCAACAGCGAAAGGAACTCCCCTTTGTCCACCTGCAAGCTCAGATTGGCGAGCGCCCTTACCGCGCCGAAACTTTTGGAGACCTTACAAAGCGCCACATGGGGCGCGCTAAGACTAGCGGCAACGCCGTTCGCCGGCTCCCGCCCGGCAGCCAACCTCGGCTCTTCGGTAATCACTGGTGTCTTAAGGCTAGGCAACATCGCATTCTCTCTCACTGGTTGGACTCCGAACCGCTTTTGGCCGCGGTGATTCGCAGTAGCAGTATAACCGGTAGCACCCCCACCGCCACAATGGTCAGAGCAGGCAGCGCAGCTCCAGCCCAGAGCTGCTCCGCCGCCATCTGCCAGACCCAGATGGCCAGGGTGTCATAGCCGAACGGGCGGAGGATCATGGTAATGGGCAGCTCCTTCATCACATCGACAAAGACCAGGATCGCTCCGGCCAGCAGGCCGGGGGTAATCAACGGCAGGTGGATCTGCCACAACAGTCGGCGGGGCGAGGCTCCCAGGGTTCTAGCAGCCAGGCTGATATTGGGGGTGACCTTCTCCAAGCTTGACTCGACACTGTTATAAGCCACCGCCATGAAACGTACCACATAGGCATAAATCAGCCCTACCAGCGAGCCGGTGAGCACCAGGCCGATGGTGATGCCCCGCCATCCCTCGAGCAGATCATTTAGCGCGTGATCGATGGCAGAGAGCGGCAACAAGATGCCGACAGCGATGACCGCTCCCGGAATAGCGTAGCCCATCGTGGCCAGGCGGGCGATAGCGCGAGTCAGCCAGCCACTACTGCCACCCATCCGAACGCCGTTAGAGACCACCATCGCCACGATGATGGCGACTCCGGCTGCTAACCCAGACAGCAGCAAGCTGTTGCCGGCCAAGCGCCAATATGCTGCCAACGTGGACGGAGCGGCTTGAACGAGATCGCGCACCGCCCAGAGAGCCAGCTGCAACACCGGCACCAAGAAGGCTACCGCCAGCACCAGTCCGCACAGGCCGGCGGCGCCCCAGCCGCGCCATCCCGTGAGCCGCACTCGCCCGATGCCGGGAGAGTAGCCACCGGTCTGAAAATAGCGGGCGCGTCCGCGCAGCAATCTCTCCAAGGCGATCAAGGCTAGGGCAAACAGCAGCAACACCCCAGCCAACTCGGTGGCGGCCCGCAAATCCATCATTCCGTGCCAGACGCGAATAATCCCCTCAGAAAGGGTGGGGAAATTGAAGAACCGGACGGTGGCGAAGTCGGTCAGCGCCTCCATCAGCGCCAGGGCCACCCCGGCCGCCAGCGATGGCCGCGCCAGGGGTAGGGCGAGCCGGAAAAAAGCGCTAGTCCGGCTGTAGCCCATGGCTCGAGCCGCTTCAAAGGTGTTGCGCGCCTGCTCTTGGAACGCCGCCCGCGCCAGCAGATAGACGTAAGGGTAAAGGACCAGGGTCATCACCAGTACGGCCCCGCCGCCGGAGCGGATCTCGGGGAACCAGATGCTGCCGAACCAGCCCCGCAGAGTTGACTGCACCGGGCCGGCAAAGTCCAGCGTGGCCATATAAACAAAACCCATGACATAGGTCGGAACGGCCATGGGCAGGAGCAGGAGCCAGTCAAAGGCGGCCTGGCCAGGAAAGCGATAGGCTACCGTCAACCAGGCCAGCCCGGTGCCGAGCAGCAGCGTGCCTACCCCCACACCCAAGAGCAGCACCAGGGTGTTGCCGATCATCTCCGGCAGGATGGTAGCCCACAGATGCCCCCAGATCTGCGGGGTAGGGGTCAGCAGCGCTGAGAGGACCACCACCACCGGCAGGGCGATGAGCCCGCCGATCAATAAAATAGGTAGCGCGGACAATGCTGACTGTCCGCGCTTGGCCATCATCTCAGACTCACTCTACTACGATTATTACCGGTAGCCGGCACGGTCGAGCAGGGCTACGGCAGCAGCTTGCAGACGCCCGTATTCGGCCAGGCTAAGCGGATCGGCCAGGAACGGGCCGAAGTCGGCGACCAGGGGGTGCGGAACCACCGCCGGGTTCACCGGAAATTCAAAATTCGAATCGGCGAACGACCGTTGGCCGGTGGCGCCGCTCAGCCACTCCAGGAACTTAATGGCGTTATCGCGATTGGGGGCGTGCGCAGTTACCCCGGCCCCGCTGATATTGACATGCACGCCGCGGTCTTCCTGGTTGGCCCACAAAATGCGGACGGGGAAGTTCGGGTCAGCGTTGAGCAGGCGCCCGAGGTAGTAGTGATTGGTTATAGCCACATCCCCACCGCCGGCGGCCAAAGTCTCCAGAATACGGGTATCGCTGTCGATCAGCGTCGGCTCATTGGCCACCCAGCCGCGCACGATCTCCTCGGCTCGAGCTTCGCCGTGAGCCGCGATCAGACTGGCTACTAGCGACTGCGTGTAAACGTGGGTCGCCGGACGCAGCACCAGACGCCCCCGCCACTGTGGATCGGCGAGCGCCTCATAGGTGGTGATCTGGGTGGGATCGACACGGTCAGGGTGATACAGAATGGTGCGTACCCGCTTGGTCAAAGCGAACCAGCGGCCCTCAGGATCCCGCAGCGCGGCAGGCACATTCTGTTCCAGAACCTGGCTCTGGATCGGCTGCAAGAGGCCTTCTTGCGCGGCCAACCACAGGCTGCCGGCATCGATCGCCAGGAGAACATCGGCCGGGGTATGGCGCCCCTCGGCCCGCAGGCGCTCGCGCAGCGCCGGATCGGAGGCGGAGGTGAAGCGGACCTCGATCCCCGTCTCTTGCGTGAACTGGGTAAACACCGGCTCCACCCCATAGTGGCGTGCGGTGTAGACATTAACCACCCCTGCGCCTTGCGCTAGGGCGGTACTAGCGATAGCCAACACTACCCCCCAGATCAGTAACGCTAACGAGGTCGACTTTAAGAACTGGCGATACATGAGAGTCTCCTGGTTAATATGTATAAATCCGAGTATGTGGATCGGATTTATCGGATTAACTATATCGGACCCCAATTCTACCTGTCAAGTGGGCTGAGACACCCTTAAAAGTCGGATGACCCGCCCAGGGGGGTGAGGAAGGCAGGCAGCCAGTGAGGAGAAGGACGCCCACACCTGTCAAGCGATTTCTATCTTTACGCTTTTGAAAAGGCTGGCTTCCGGTCTGCTCATGGCTTCGAAGCCCATCTCGTCCAAACAAGGTGGCTTGGAGGGCGATGCCGGAGCTGATTACCACGGCTCCGGCCCAGTTCACCTTTGAAGCTCTATGCCGAGCCTCAACTTCTAAACTTCTAAGCGAGACTACTCGACCCAAAGCAGCTTTATCTTGCCCTCAAAGCCCCCACGTTCGGCACGTTTCTTCCGCTGCTGTTCCCGAATCTCTGCAAGGTCATAGCCGAGGGCTGCAATAATGGCCTCTAGCACTTCAAGAATATCTGCAAGCTCCCCCTTTTGCTTCTCAGCGGCTGCTACTGTCAACTCTTGTGCTTCCTCAAAGAGCTTCTGCATGAGAGCAACTAGATACGTTTCGTCATCAAGTATCTCTAGCTGGTAAGTCCTACCCTCTGCTCGAATGATCTCTGGAATGCGGTCTCGAACGAGTTTATCGAAATACTCTCGCACATTTACTCCTAAAATCGGGCAACGTTCCTTGAATCCGCCACAGCCGCCACCATATTGGCCACAGCGCGGGCAATAACATTCTCTTTGGCATTGTGATCCAAACCAAAGCGTAAAGACGTATCTTTGTCAAACACCGGCGACAAGCTATCAGAATTACGGTAGTTGACGTAAGTGGAAACCAATGCAGGTCGCGCCTTATCTAAAGTCTCTGTTGTTGGAAGTCTAGCCCTCTTTCGGTGCGAGTTAAAATACGAGTCCGCGGGCACGAGATTCCACATTTCGTTGGTGGGATAGACCGAGACGGGAATAATGTGGTCAAGATCATATGAGCCGACCCTAAGTCTTTTCCCCGTCCAAGGGCACGAGAACTGACGACCTTCCATAAGCAAAATGTCGATCTGATTGCGTTCCCAAGTAAGCGGGCGACGATTATCGGGCCGTTCCGTCAGAAGAGTGTAAACTTCACCTCTGCTAACGCTCGCACCCTGTTCATCGCGAACCCTCTCTGTAAACAAACTCCATTCATGAATACAGAGTGCCTCAATCCACAGTGAAAGCTCCTTGAAACCCTGCCAAAGCTCAGCAGAGAGAAGCAAGCACTGATCGCTTGGCAAGGTTTTTGGTAACCACACGGCATTCGTCCAAGTGCTTGCAGGCGCAGGGCGTGGAAACACACTATAGTGTTGATTCCCTGGACCGGCATACTGAATGGGATATTTGATGACGCCGACAATTCGCCTGACAACTTGCCTGTATAGGTTCACAAACTCTGGCGAATACACCTCCGAAGCACGAGAAGCTTTCATCTCTGCAACGACTACATAGCCATCCGAAGAACGCCTTGAACCAAAGGATGTTGCCATCCAGAGCTTCTTTAACTCGGTCAGCTCTTTACGAAAAGCAAAATCGTTCCAAACCTTGCCGCTTCGCCTGGCCCTTGGCCCTTGAAAAATGGGCCTATCCTTGTCCATGAAGGCCCAGTAATAAGCGACCCAAAACTCTGCCAGCATCCGCAAAGGAACAACGACATCTTTCCCATCTGCCTCTAATCCGGCGTAGGAGAGCGCGATATCGTTGAGTGAGCGTAATAAAGCAAGTTTGGCGGTGTTCAGCTTCGCATCGTGCCGCAGGATTCCTGCTAAACCGCGATTTATATGCTGCATGAGCTGTGCGAAACATCCATCAACAACTGTATCCTGGGCTTTGTCTCGCTGTCTTTCAAGAGCTTCCGAACCGCCTTGGAAAGCCAGGGGTATCTGAGGGGAAACGTCTGGTGGCCGCTAAATCTGAGAGTGAGAGGGGTACTCTCGAAAGGGCGTTCAATTGTCGGGCGAAGCCTTGTCTTCTTTGCCATCACGGTAACAATCTACCTCAATTGTCGGGCGAAGCCATGCCGCCGGCATTCGGCAATACTCTCTTTAGCACAGCGTCTTGTATACTGCCAAGCTGATGGCGGATTATTACCAGCTCCTCGAGGTGCCTAACAACGCCGACCAGGCGGCGATCAAAGCGGCCTATCGCAAACTGGCCCTGAAGTACCACCCCGACCGCAACCCCGGCGATAAGAGCGCTGAGGAGCGCTTTAAGCAGATCAACGAAGCCTACGCCGTGCTGTCCGACCCTGATAAACGCAGCCGCTACGACCGCTACGGTAACGCTGACCCACAGGTGCAGTTCAGCGGCGACATTTTCGATATCTTTAACGCGGTCTTCGGTGGCGGCTTCACTACCAGCCGGGGACGGGTGCAGCGCGGCCACCCCGGTGAAGACCTGGAGACCGACCTGACTGTGACGCTCGAGCAGGCCCGCGCCGGAGCCACCGTGGAGGTCGAGATCGAGCGGCTCGGGCTGTGCCAGCACTGCTACGGCGAGCGGGCCGAACCCGGTACCGGGCGGCAGACCTGCCCGACTTGCCGGGGGGCGGGGCAGGTGCGGATGCAGACCCAGTCGTTCTTCGGCACCATGGTCAGCCAGCAGCTCTGCCCGCAGTGCCGCGGCCAGGGCGAGATTATCGCCTCGCCTTGCAGCCGGTGCGACGGCCAGGGGCGGGTGCGGGTGCGTGAGACAGTGCCGGTGAACCTGCCCAAGGGGATCGACGGCGGCTACCGGCTGCGCGTACCGCAACAGGGCAACGTCGGCTTAGACGGCGGACGACCCGGCGATCTTTACGTCTACATCACCCTGGCCCCGCATCAGCACTTCACCCGCGACGGCGACGACCTGCGTTACCGGCTCAAGCTCGGCTTTGCCCAGGCAGCGCTAGGGAGCGCCTTCGAGGTGCCTACCTTAGACGGCTCCGAAGTTCTGACCATCCCCCCCGGCACGCAGCCGGGCCAGGAGTTCCGCTTGCGCGGCAAGGGGATGCCGCGCCTGCAGCAGACCGGCTACGGCGACCTGATCGTCACTGCTGAGGTAGTAGTGCCCAGCAAGCTCAGCCCTCAAGTCCGTGAGCTGCTGCGCGACTACGCCGCCGAGATGGGCGAGAGTCTGGAGGAGCCCGAATCGCTGCTCGATAAGGTCAAGGGCCTGTTTAGGAAACGCGCTTAACCGCCGCGAAGAGCTGGGCCGCCGACACCTCGTCAGCCTCGATCAGCACCGCTCCCGGCTCGCGCCTAAACCAGGTGCGCTGGCGTTTGGCGTACTGCAGCGTAGCCTGTGCGACCCGTTCCTGAACCTGCTCCAGCGTCAAGCGCCCGCGCAGAAACTCCCCTACCTCCTTGTAGCCGATAGCTTGCAGCGCGGTAGGCTGCTCGGGATACCGGCGCAGCAGCTCGGCGACCTCCGTTATCAGCCCGGCGGCAAACATCTGCGCCGTGCGCACCTCGATGCGGGCCTGTAAGGTAGCCAGCGAGGGGAGCAGCACACACTTGCGGTAGCTAAAGCGGGGAGTGCTAGCCGGGAAGCTGCTAGGCGGGCGACCGGTCCGCCGCAGCACCTCCAGCGCTCGCACCACCCGGCGAGGGTTGCGCTGGGCTCGAGCCTCATCTGCCAGGCTGGCCCGCCTTAGCTCGTCAAGCAGCGGCTCGAGCCCCTCCTTCTCAAACACCCGCCACAACTCGGCCTGCGCTGCGCTGTCGGCGGGAGGGGCGGTAGGCAGCCCTTCAGCGAGCGCCCGGATATAAAACCCGCTCCCCCCTACCACCAGCGGCAGGCGGCCCCGCGCCAGCACCTCAGCGATAGCCGCTTCGGCCAGCCGGACGTAGTCCGCCACGCTAAAAGGCTCTGCCGGAGTGACTACGTCGATCAAGTGATGCGGCACCCGCTGCCGCTCGAGCCGGCTCGGCTTGGCGGTGCCGATATCCATCCCCCGATAGACCATCATAGCGTCGGCGGAGATGATTTCGATCGACACCAGCTCGGCTAGCGCCAGCGCCAACGCACTCTTACCGGAGGCGGTAGGGCCGGCCATAACCGGAATGCCCTCAACCATTACCAGCGCGTCAGAGCGGCGATCCCTCCGAGTTCATTAAGCTCCGCCTCAGCCTCACCCCGCACAAACTCTAGTCTTATCCCGTGCTGGACGGCCAACTCGGGGAGGACGTCCTTTAGGGGGACAACCGCGTGCGGCTCGTCGGGGCAAAGACGGGCAGCCGCCACCGCGTTACTGGTCAGCACCCCGCTTTCAGAGCGGTAGACGGTCATAGCCAGCCGCCAGGGGACCGCCAACAGGTAGAGGCGCCGGGCCTGGATAGCTTCCAGCACCGCCTCAAGGCCGTGGAGGCCGCGCTCGCGCAGCTCCGCTAAGAGCCTCCGCTCATGTTCGCGCTCAGCGCGTTCAAGGCTGGGCGTCACCAAAGTGAGCACTTCGCTGGCCGACAGCGCCGGGTAAGGCGGCGGCGGTAGGCGGTCGACGATCAGCGCTCTAGTTGCCGACGGTAACATCCCCTCGAATGCCTGCCAGCGTTCGGGTGGGCCGATCAGGATGAGGCGCTGGAGGGAGCGCGCCGCAACCGTCTGCTTAAGCAGCTCGGCAGCCTCCTTATAGAAGCGCTGGGTCCAGGCTTCCAAGCGGCGGTTGAACTTCTCCTTACCGGCCCCACCCCGCGCCGGCACGCCGGGCGGGGTGCCGGTCTGCCCCTCGGTCAGGTCGCGCCACGCTTCGGGATTGACAGCCCTGAACGCATCTTGCAGCTCCTCGATCTCACCTAAGTAGACCTCGAAGTAGCGCCAGCGCTCCTGATCTAGGTAGATCACGCCGTAGCGCTCCTGCTCGTCCAGAGCTGCCAGCAGCGGGGTCACGTAAGGTTGCCCCCAGCGCGCGACGGCGCCGTCGCGCAGCTCTAAGGTCGGCACCTCGGTCTGGAGGTAATAGGTTTCAAACAGGGCGCTCGGGTCTGCTCCGGCAAAGACTACCAGCGTGCGTCCCTGCGGGATGACGTGCTCGAGCTTAAGCCGGGTCAGCACTTCGTTGGCGTAGTCCTTAGGCACGCCCTGCCCTGCTAGCGCCTCGCGGGCGCGCAATACATAGGCTTTGCGGACGTTATCGGGATTGGCGGGGTTAACATCCAGATAGAGTGACAGCACCGGCGCCGGGTACGGCGCGATCACCTGGCGTAAACGATCGATCACGGCAGGGTCCAGCACGGCGATCACCACCCTTCAGAAGTCGGCTGCGAGCGGTGAGGAGTAACCTCACGCCCACTATCACACCGAAAGCCGGATAATAAGCATACCACTCCTCGGCGGCAGGTTTCTGAGCGTGCTAAGCTTAACCCGGATCCCCAGCCCATTCAGGAGTCCGTGGCGACTCCGCTTAGCGCTCGGTCATAGAACATGGCGCCCAACCGCCGGATCTGGCCGATCAGCTCGGTATCGGCAAGGTGAATGCAGCACGCCCTTGGCATGAGTATATAATCAAGGGGCTATATGCAACGTTTCAAGGATCGACGAGAAGCCGGCAAGCTGCTAGCCAAGGCGCTTTACCCTTATCAGGGCCGTGAGGACCTGCTGGTGCTGGCCCTGCCGCGGGGTGGCGTGCCGGTGGCCTTCGAGGTGGCCGGTGCGCTCGGTGCGCCGCTCGAGCTGTTGCTCGTCCGTAAGCTGGGCGTCCCCGGCCACGAGGAGCTGGCCATGGGGGCCATCGCCTCGGGTGGGGTGCAGGTCATTAACCAGGAGGTCATCGCCGCGCTGGGCATCCGCTCGGAGACGGTCGAGGCGATAGCCGCGCGTGAAGCGCTCGAGCTGGCACGCCGCGAAAGGCTCTATCGCGGTTTGCGGCCCATGCTGCCGGTAGCAGGGCAAGTGGCCATAGTGATCGACGACGGCATCGCTACCGGCGCCACCATGCGGGCAGCGGTGCAGGCGCTGCGCCAGCTCGGAGCGGCGCGTGTGATCGTGGCCGCGCCCACCAGCGCCCGTGACAGCGCCGAGATGCTGCGCCACGAGGCCGACGAGGTGGTCTGCCTGGCTACCCCTGAGCCCTACCACGCGGTGGGCCTGTGGTACGAGCAGTTTGAGCAGATCAGCGACCACGAGGTGCGGCGGCTGCTGGAGTTGGCCGTGAGGCCCAGCCGGAAGTCTCATGAGGCGTGAGGTTACCGTCTTACTCAAGTCCGGCAGACTGTCCGGCTCCCTGGCGTTGCCGCCCGGTGCGACCGGGCTGGTGCTGTTCGCCCACGGCAGCGGCAGTAGCCGCCATAGCCCGCGCAACCGCTTCGTGGCTGAGCGGTTAAACAGCGAGCGGCTCGCCACCTTGCTGATCGACTTGCTCCACCCCGCCGAGGACCGGGGCGACCCCCAGGCCCGCTTCGACATCCCTCTGCTAGCCGAGCGGCTGCTGGCGGTGATGGACTGGCTGCAGCCGCAACCGGATATTCGGCCCCTCCCACTCGGGCTGTTTGGCGCCAGCACCGGCGCGGCGGCAGCGCTCGACGCGGCAGCCCAGAGTGACGAGATCAAGGCGGTCGTCTCCCGGGGGGGGCGGCCTGACCTGGCCGCCGACTTGACGGCGGTGCGCGCCCCCACTCTGCTGATCGTGGGCGCCGCCGACCCGGTGGTACTGGAGCTAAACCGCGCCGCCCTCGCTGCCATGCGCTGTGAGAAAGCGCTAACGGTGATCCCTGGCGCGGGCCACCTGTTCGAGGAGCAGGGCGCCCTGGAGCAGGTAGCGGCGCTAGCCAGTGACTGGTTTAGGCAGCACCTCGCCCTGCCACCGCATCAGTCAAGGGGTACTTCGCGGTAAACCTGGCCGTGCGGCAACAGCACACCCTGCAACCTTGCGGCGCTTAAGCAACTTAATGCTGGCAAACTATAATGGTGTCATGCTGCATGATCCCCTGGTTGCCATTCTCCTGCTTCTTTTCTTGCTGTTGATCGCGGTGCTGCTTACCTTGTGGCTAGCGCTGACTAGCACCACGCGCACCAGGCAGCGCGAGGCAATCAGCAACCCCGATCCGGTTAGCCCCAAGCTGGCGCTATCGAATGATCAGGTGCGCGGCGCTAAGGCCACTAAGCCCCCGGATAGCAAGCAAGAAGACGCCTTTGAACAGTTCCTAAAGGCCAAGAACGACGACTTAGATTTCTGATGCAAAACCTGGCCACAAGCCTCAGAATGTAGGAAGTACGTTGTGGGTGTTGGGGGTTTCCTACTACCTACAGCCCACGACCCACATCCCATTTGGAACCGCTTGCTATACTATCGTGTGCGTTTTAATAGCTACCAGCAGATAATCCTGGGCTTCGGGGTAGGGTCAGGATGATCCCACTCGAATCGTGTGCGTTTTAATAGCTACCAGCAGATAATCCTGGGCTTCGGGGTAGGGTCAGGATGATCCCACTCGAGCGGAGCCCTTAATGCAGCCCGTCGGCATGGTGCTCGGCACCCAGGACGCTACCCCCTTGCAGTTCTGGTTTGCGGTGGCCGCGGGGACCAAAGTCCAACTTGACGACATCGTTGCCATCAAGGTCCCAGACCCCTCCGACGCCGGCGCGGTGGTGCAGTTCTACGGCGTGGTTGACGAGGTGCGCCGCCGCCTCGAAGGGGTGCAGTTCGACGGCGACACCGAGCTAGTAGCGCAGGGGCTGTTGCCGGCCGGTATCAGCTACGCCGCCCACGTGCTGGTGACGCGGGTCGAGCCCGAGGAGTTCATCCCGCCCGGCCCCGGCGATGCCGTCTATCTGGCCTCCGGCGAGGCGCTCGCCAAGGCGCTCTATCTTGACAACATGGAAGCGCCCCTGCCCGCAGGGGTGCTGCGCAACGGCGAGCCGGGCTATCTCAACTTCGATTTCATCAGCGGGCAAAAAGGGGCACATATCAATATCTCGGGTATCTCCGGCATCGCTACTAAGACTAGCTACGCGCTGTTTCTGCTCTACAGTATCTTTAATGCTGCCAACCGCCGGACCGGCCGGCCGCTGGTACACCCTAACACCACCAAGGCGATCGTCTTTAACGTTAAGGGCGAAGACCTGCTCTTTCTGGACCGGCCCAACAAGGACTTTCCCGCTGCTGAGCAGGCCTGGCAGGACAAGCGCCGCAGCCAGGCCAGCCGCTACGCCCTGTGCGGCTTGCCGGTCGGCGCCTTTAGCAGTCTCAGTGTAAGCGCCCCGGCGCGGGAAGGGCCTACCCTAATGGCGGAGGTCGCCTCGCGCGAGGGGGTTAAGCCGTATCTCTGGACGCTGCAAGCCTTCGCAGCAGAGCGCCTGCTGTCGTTTGTTTTTGCTGACCGCGACGCCATGACCAACCTGGGCTTCTTGCTGACGCATGTGGAGGAGCGCTTAGCCAACCTAGCCACCGGACAGCCTGGGCCCTACCTGGAGGTCGAGCGCTTCAGTCACTGGCTTACGCCCTCGCCCATGGAAGCAGAGGCCGACGACTTTGCGCCGCTCTCCGCTGAGGCGCTCTTTAGCGATGGCCGCCGCCGTGAGCTGCGCGGCGATACCGAACGGCTCAGCACCTTTTACGACCTGCTGCGGTATTTGCGCTTCAAGTTGCTCGGCACCGGCCTGGATGACTTCAAGGATGGTGACCCTAGCTGGGTGGCCAATATGCACCGCGGCACCCGCGAGGCCTTCATCCGCCGGCTGATGGGAGCGGCCAAGCATGTGGCGCGGCTGGTGCGCGGCGACTTGAGCGAGCGCGAAGTGGCGCGGGCCCGGCTCGAGCCCTTAACCAGTGACAAGCAGGTGCATGTGGTCGATATCCATAGCCTCGCGCCGCTAGCGCAGATGTTCGTGGTGGGCGTGCTGTTGCGCCAGGTGTTCGAGGCCCAGGAGGCGCGCCATAGCCGCGGGCAGGTCTTCGTGGTGCTCGACGAGCTTAACAAGTACGCCCCGGCTGAAGGCGACAGCCCCATTAAGGACGTGCTGTTAGACATCGCCGAGCGCGGGCGGAGCTTGGGGATTATCTTGATCGGCGCGCAGCAGACCGCCAGTCAGGTCGAGCGGCGGGTGGTGGCCAACGCCGCTATCCGGGTGGTGGGGCGCCTTGATGCGGCCGAGGCCGAGCGGCCTGAGTACCGCTTCATGCCGCGCAGCTTTTTAGGGCGCTCGACTATTCTGGCGCCGGGCACTATGATCGTTCAGCAACCTGACGTGCCGCAGCCGATGTTGTTCAACTTCCCCTTCCCGGCCTGGGCCACGCGCAAAAAAGAAGCCCTTGAGGACGCTAGCGACGCGCGGGCGCTCGAGGTACTGGAGTGAAACCATCATATCATCCAGGCAGGTTGACATAGCGTACGCAGTATCGTACGATTTTAACGAGGTCTGTGATGAAGACCATATCGGTCAGTGAAGCCAGGGCCAACCTCTACCGGCTGCTCGATGAGGCAGCTGTGTCTCATGCGCCGATCCACATTACCGGCAAACGCCACAACGCGGTCCTGGTGTCCGAGGACGACTGGAACGCGGTGCAAGAGACTCTCTACCTCCTGTCGCTGCCGGGGATGCGCGAGTCGATCCGACAAGGACTCGACACGCCGCTCGACCAGACTTGCGCTGAGCCCGGCTGGTAACGCGCTTGTCCTGGCGGGTTGTCTTCACGAAGCAGGCGCAACGGGATGCCAAGAAAGTAGCTGCTGCTGGCCTGCGCCCCAAGGTAGAGGCGCTCTTAGAACCGCTGCGCAACGACCCGTATCAGACCCCGCCCCGGTACGAAAAGCTCGTCGGCGATTTGTCGGGAGCTTACTCGCGTCGAATCACCATCCAGCATCGACTGGTCTATCAGGTGCTTAAGGAGGATGGTACGGTGAAAGTCATCAGGATGTGGACGCACTATGAGTGATAAGCAAAGAGGGCCTCGTACCGAACGTGACACGAGCTACTTAGCTACTCGGTACTCGGTACTAGGTACTTGTCTACTCCACTGCCACTAGGAGGCTACCTTGACCACACCCATCTTCGACGGCCACAACGACACCCTGCTCAGCCTCTGGCGCCCTAAAGAGGGCGAGGCGCGGAGCTTTTTTGCGCGCAGCGACTACGGCCACATCGACCTGCCGCGGGCGCAAGAGGGCGGCCTGGCGGGCGGCTTTTTTGCGGTGTTCGTGCCGCCAGCTACCAAAGAGGAGACCAAGCTCCCCACCGAGCCCCCCTTCGAACTGCCGCTGCCTGAGCCCTTAGAACTCGGTTACGCGCAGCAGGCGACTATGGCGATGCTGGCCATAGCGTATAGGCTCGAGCGCGCCGGGGCGTTAAAAATTGTGCGCAGCGCCGCTGAGCTGGATGGTTGCCTTAACCAGGGGGTGCTGGCGGCGGTACTCCATCTTGAAGGGGCAGAAGCGATCGACCCTGAGCTAAGTGCCCTGGAGCTCTTCTACCAGGCCGGCGTGCGCTCCCTGGGGCCGGTGTGGAGCCGGCCTAACCCCTTTGGTCACGGGGTGCCGTTTAAGTTCCCCAGCTCGCCCGATACCGGCCCCGGCCTTACCGCGGCGGGCCAGGCGTTGGTTGCGGCCTGTAATCAGCTAGGTATCATGATCGACCTCTCGCATCTCAATGAACAGGGCTTTTGGGAGGTAGCCAAGCTCAGCCAGGCTCCGTTAGTGGCAACCCACTCTAACGTTCACGCACTCTGCCCCTCCAGCCGCAACCTAACCGACCGCCAGCTTGACGCCATCAAGGACTCAGGCGGTATGGTCGGCCTCAACTTTGCGGTGAGCTTTCTGCGACCTGACGGCAAGAACGACGCCGACACGCCGCTTGAGGTGATGGTCAGGCACCTCGACTACTTGGTCATGCGATTGGGCATCGACCATGTCGGTCTTGGCTCGGACTTTGACGGAGCCACCGTGCCCCGCGATATTAAGGACGTGACCGGCCTGCCGAAACTCTTTACGGCGTTGCGCGCGCACGGCTACGATGAGGCCAGCCTACGCCAGGTAGCTTATGAGAACTGGTGGCGGGTGCTGCGGCTGAGCTGGCGCTGACCGCCCGGTGCCTTCTCAATGCCGCTCGAGCACGCTAGCCCGCTGTGTCCGGTCAATTGGCAACTGCCAGCCCAAAGAGCTGCGTAGCGTTGCGGTCGGTTACAGCCTCAATCTGTGCGCTGGTTTCGCCGCGCAGCGCAGCCAAAAACGCTGCCGTATAGCGCACGTTAGCCGGAACGTTGCGCTGACCGCGCTTCGGCACTGGGGTCATAAACGGGCTATCGGTCTCTACCAGCAGGCGGTCGGCAGGGAGAGCCTTAGCCACCGCGTGCAGCGCCCGGGCACCGGGATAGGTCAGGTTGCCGGCAAACGACACCGACCAGCCTAGCGCAAGACCTGCTTCGAGCAGCTTGGGATGGCCGTTAAAACAGTGCAAGACGCCCTTATGCCAGCCCAACTCACGCAACATGGCTGCCGCCGCCGTTGACGACTGCTCACCGCCCTGCTTGTCGCGCACGTGTAAGATCAGCGGCTTATCGAGAAGAGCGGCTAACTCGGCTTGCCAGCGCAAGCTCTGGCGCTGCGTCGCCTGATCGACCCGGTCCCAGTAGTCGTCAAAGCCGCTCTCGCCAATACCGACTACTTTTGGGTGACGGGCCAGCGCGGCGATCTCGGCTCTCACCTCGGCCTGTTGGGCTTCAACGGCCTCGTTGGGGTGAATGCCGACTACTGCCCACACGTTAGCAAACCGCTCGGCCAGCGCCACCGTGGCGCGGCAGCGCGCCAGCGTCGTCCCGACGCTGATAAGTGCCGTCAGGCTAGGGTCGGCAGCTAGTGGATCATCGCAGTAGTCGAGGTGGCAGTGGCTGTCGATCACCGGCCCAGTTTAGCCAATTTGGCCTTGCGGGGTGCATCTCACCTGACAGGGAAACGATAGAATAGGGGATGAACCAACTACCAAACTGGCCAGAAGAAGCGTGAGCGGCGATGGAGAAGCTCATCCAAGGCATGGTGAACCCCAGGATGACCTCGGTTGCCGCGGCGATACTCACCAGGCTTGGGCACGAATCTCCCATTAGCTTTGTTCGTTCCGTTCCTCCAGGTGTTATCGCAACGATGAGCTGGGAAAGCTATGTGCGTGCGCCCGCCCGCCGCTGGGGAGGCCAAGCTCATGCCGAGTCGGCCTGAAAGGTACCGGGGGGCGCTCCTGGGCCTCGCGGCGGGGGACGCGCTCGGCACCACCCTAGAGTTCAAGCCACCCGGTACCTTCAAACCCATCACCGCAATGGCCGGGGGCGGTCCATTTGGCCTGCAGCCCGGCCAGTGGACCGATGACACCAGCATGGCCCTCTGCCTAGCCGAGAGCCTCATCGAGCAGCAAGGTTTTGACCTCGTGGATCAGCTCGAGCGCTACGTGCGTTGGTGGCGGGAAGGTCATTTGAGCAGCACGGGCATGTGCTTCGACATCGGTGTGACCACCAGAGCCGCCCTGCAACGCTTTCTGGAAACCCGCGACCCCTACAGTGGGCCGAGCGACCCTTACAGCGCAGGTAACGGCTCGATCATGAGATTGGCCCCTGTCCCGATGGCCTTTGCCCATGACCCGGCCAAGGCCATCGAGTTTGCCGGCGAAAGTTCCCGCACCACCCACGGCGCCAGGCCCTGCATCGACGCCTGCCGCTACCTGGGGGCGCTGATCGTCGGGGCCCTACATGATAAGGACAAAGAGACGCTGCTCGAGGCGCGCTACAGTCCAGTCGCAGGATATGGGGACGACCATCCGCTCGTACCGGAAATCGCTGAGATTGCCAGGGGCTCCTTCAAGCGGCTCGAGCCCCCTGCCATCCAGGGCTCAGGCTATGTGGTGAAGTCGCTCGAGGCTGCCCTATGGGCCTTTTACCACAGCGGCTCTTTCGAGGAGGGAGCGCTGAAGGCCGTCAACCTCGGCAACGACGCCGACACGACCGGTGCGGTATATGGACAGCTAGCGGGCGCCTATTACGGAGAAGGAGCGATCCCTAGGGGCTGGCGAGCGAAGTTGACGTACCGCGAACGGATCGAAGGGTTGGCCGAGGGATTGCTCGAGCTTGGACGGCCATAAAAACCGCTTGGGAACAGTCTATATCTCTACCTGAAGGGCTGCCTCGAGCTGCTGCTGGTGACAATTCGACAAAAGAAGATGCTGGAACCTGCACGGTCGATAGCGAATCCGGCTACGATAAAGGATAGCGGTCAGCGCCGCGAAACCTTTGCTCGAAGACCATGATAGCGTTGCTCGAAGCCCATAAGGACGCACTCGCCCGACTCTGTCGGGAGTATGGGGTGCGGCGCCTCGAAGTCTTCGGCTCGGCGGCGCGCGGCGAGGACTTTGCCGTTTCGAGCGATGTGGATCTCTTGGTAGAGTTCGCTCCCGACACCGACTTCGGCCCCTGGCTAGCGCATTACTTCGAGTTCAAAGAACACCTCCAAGAGCTTTTGGGCAAAGAGGTCGATCTGGTCATGGCCGGTAGCCTGCGGAACCCCTACTTGCTTCGCGCCATCGACCGAGACCGGAAACTTCTCTATGCTGCCTAGAGCCGCCAAACTGCTCGAAGACATCCGTGACGCGGCGTCTTACATCCTGGAGATAACGGAAGGCAAAACCGAAGACGACTACGCCCAGAACCGCATGCTTCGTCAAACCGTGGAGCGCAACTTCGAGATCATCGGCGAGGCGGTACGCCGACTCGATCATCACGATCCAGCCACCGCGAGCCGCATCAGCCAAGTCGCCCGCATCATCGCCTTTCGCAATGCCCTGATCCACGGTTACGACGTTATCGACCACGCCCTCGTCTGGCAAGTCGTCGAGCGGAGTCTACCCATGCTACTTAACGAGGTCGAGGCGCTGCTGGCAGAGCGACAGGACGTCTAGCTCGAGCCCCGACGACCCACCCCGTCGACTGGAAGGAGGTCAAAAACGCGCGCTTGAGACGGGTTCGGCTGCACAGGAACTTTCTCGCTCGAGCTTGCATGGCAACGATCCGGCCGAGGTCACCGCCCGCGCCGCAGCGATGAGTCCGGCGCGGTTGGTGGTGTAGGTTCGCGGCTATCCGCGCCTCGGCTGGAGCGATCTCGACTTTCTCGACGCTATCGCGGACGAAGGCAGCCTGCTGGTGTTGCCCTTTCAGGCAAGCAGGCTTTTCACCGGCAATGAGGAGGGTGCGGCCTACCTGGCCAAGCGGGGCTGGACGGTGCAGCAAGAGGAGCGTGAGCCGACGACGCCAGGCGAAGCGCTGAGCCGCTGTTATGCACTTGGAGGCTTACCTCTCCCTATAGAGGTAACGGCTAGCGCGCACTCGGACCTGGAGGCCGAGGTGCGCTTCGTGCTGACGCACGTCACGGAGCTGCTGCATCAGGGGATTCGTGCAGATGACATCGTGCTCGTTGCCCGGCAGGATAACCGGTACGGCCCACTCGTCAAAGCGATAGCCTGGGAGTACGAGCTGCCGGTGAAGACCTTACTACCAGCTGCCGGCTCGCGAGACGCGCCCGGGAGGGTGGCTCGAGCAAGCTTTTGCATGTCTGGCGCGTGGAGGAAAGCCCTCGTGATGCCTGACGTCAGCACGCTTCGCGCTATGGTTGCGAACCTCGCTCTTGCTGGCCGTATGATCGGCACGCCTGGCCACGAGCGGGCAAAGACCTACCTGCTGGGCCGTCTGAACGACGAAGGGCTCGAGCAACGCTGCGCTTGATTCGGCCATCTCTTCTCGCCTCCTCCTCGCCCTGTCAGCTCTCAGGGCAGGTGAGGTGCAGCCGACCTTGTGAGAATTTTGTAAGAGTTCTCCTGCTACCCTAGGGACCGAGGTAGGCCGTAAGGATGAAGCGAGGTCTGTTTATGATGCAAAACGTGCAGTTGATCGATAAGCTCCCTAGCCTCTCCAACCAAGAGCTACGCGACATCATCTCCGAGTGCGAGAGCGAGATCTGCGAGGGCACGGCCAAGATCGAGGATTATGAAGCGTTTGTGCTGTGCCAGCAGGAGTTAGTGCGCCGGACCTGGAGCTAATCTTTGCTGGCTTGGGACGGTATCCTCAGTAGCGCTGAAGCGGGATGGGTAATGGGCCACACTCGCGAAGCTCCACGCCCCTTGTCGTTGTCGACTAGGGGTATTATTTTGCCACCACTTGTGGTCTTCCCCCGGCGGATCGGGTAGCATAGGCGCAGTGCAGAGGTTGTGGATCATCCTAGTGCTATTGCTGGCCTCATGCCTGCCAGCCTTGCCCCCCGCGCCCCGGATACAAGCGGCGCAAGGCGTCTCAGCTCGAGCCCTAGGGCTTCCGGCTGAGGGGGTAGCCTCCTGGTATGGCCCGGGTTTTGCGGGTCGCCGCACCGCCAATGGCGAGATCTTCGACCCCGCGCAGCTTACCGCCGCACACCGCACGCTCCCCTTTGGCACTCAGGTGCGGGTAACCCATCTAGCCAACGGCCTGAGCGTGGTGGTGCGGATCAACGACCGCGGGCCGTTTAGGGCAGGCCGGATCATCGATCTATCGCGGGCTGCTGCTGAACGTTTGCGCATGATCGGCAGCGGCACCGCCACCGTGCGGCTCGAGCTGGTGCAGCCCGGCGAGACCCCCATCTGGACGGCACTAGCCGATGCCAGGCTGGGCGGGTTTGATATCCTCTCGCGCTTTCACGAGCGAGGGGATCTGCTCTTTTTGACCTCGGCCACCGTCAGCAACCCTATCTTGGTGCGGGTCGTCGGCAACGACATCCCACCCGAACAGAACGCCGACCTGCTGCTCCCCCCCGAGGTCTTTGCGCTGTTGGGAGGGCGCGTCTACGCCGCGCCCCCGCGTCAGTAAGCCTTAGCTGCGCCGACAACCCTCAGCGATAGCGCGGGCTAGCGCCAGCACGTCGCCGCCAGTAGCCAGGGCGTCGATCAGCGCCGAGCCGACCACCACCCCGTCGGCCAGTTCAGCTACCGGCCTAGCGGTAGCCGCGTCGGCAATGCCGAACCCGACCGCTACCGGCAGCCCGGTCACAGCCTTGGTGCGCCTTACTAGCTCGCTAACTTCGCTGGGGAGGCGCTGCCGCGCTCCGGTCACGCCGGTCACCGACACGGCATAGACAAAGCCCCGGCAGGCCGCCGTTACTAAGCGCAACCGCGCTTCGGTACTGGTCGGCGCGACTAGGAAGATGGTGTCAAGCTGATGCTGCCGCGCTGCTGCCAGCAGGCTCTCCCCTTCGTCGGGCGGGAGGTCGGGGAGGATTAGACCGTCGACGCCGGCAGCCTTGGCATCGGCCACGAAGCCGGCTTCCCCCGAGGGGTAGCAGAAGATAGGGTTGTAATAGGTCATCAACACCAGCGGCTTGTCACTCTGCTGCCGCAGGGTGCGGATTAGCGCCAAGACCTCCGGCGTGGTGACGCCCTGGCCGAGCGCCACCTCAGAGGCGCGCTGGATGGCCGGTCCGTCCCCTAGCGGATCGGAAAAGGGCAGGCCGAGCTCGAGCGCGTCAGCAACATCAAGCAGGGCGCTGGCGATTTCTACAAAGCGCTGGCGGTCAGGGAAGCCTGCCGTCAGGTAAGGGATAAAGGCGGCGCGGTTGTCAGCCTTAGCGCGCGCAAAGGCCCGCTCGAGGCGGGTCATGACCGGCCTCCGGCCAGCTGCATAACTTCACTCACATCCTTATCGCCCCGGCCTGAGAGGTTAATGACGATGATCTGCTCAATGGCCATGGTGGAGGCGAGCTGCATGGCGTAGTAGACGGCGTGGCTGGTCTCTAGCGCGGGGATGATCCCTTCGCTCCGACTCAGCACCTCAAAGGCGGCTAGTGCCTGCCGGTCATCGACTGCCACGTACTCAGCGATGCCGGCATCGGCAAAGTAGCTGTGCTCCGGCCCCACCCCAGGGTAGTCGAGCCCGGCCGAGATCGAGTGGGCCGGGCTGATCTGACCGTAGTCGTCCGATAGCAAGTACATCAGTGCGCCGTGCAACACGCCGCGCTTACCCCTGGTGATGCTGGCGGCGTGTGCGCCGCTCGCTAGCCCGTGCCCCGCCGCCTCAACACCGATCAGCCGGGGGCGCTCGGCGGCAGGCAAGTAGGCGTAGGGCGCAAAGATGCCAATTCCGTTGGAGCCACCGCCGATACAGGCCACTACCGCGTCCGGACAACGGCGCCCTTCGGCCTCTAGCAACTGCTCCTGGGTCTCCAGGCCGATCACGCTCTGAAAGTCGCGCACCACCATCGGATAGGGGTGCGGCCCCACCACCGAACCGATCAGGTAAAAGGTATCGCGCACGTTGGTGACCCAGTCGCGGATGGCCTCATTGATGGCGTCCTTAAGGGTGCGGGTGCCGATACCGACCGGCTTCACCTCGGCGCCTAGCAGCTTCATGCGATAGACATTTAGAGCCTGGCGCCGCATATCCTCTTCGCCCATGTAGATGACGCACTCCAGCCCCAACAGCGCCGCCGCGGTAGCGGTGGCCACGCCGTGCTGACCGGCGCCAGTCTCGGCAATCAGGCGCTGTTTACCCATCCGTCTAGCCAACAGCGCCTGGCCGATGGTATTGTTGATCTTATGCGCACCGGTGTGGTTTAAGTCCTCGCGCTTGAGATAGATCTTGGCGCCGCCACACCGCGCCGTGAGGTTCTTGGCCAGGGTGAGCGGGCTGGGGCGGCCCACAAAGGTCTTGAGGTAATGGTTCAACTCGACCTGAAAGGCGGGGTCGGCCTTGGCCTCTTGATAAGCGATGGTCAGCTCGTCGAGCGCAGGGATCAGGGTTTCGGGCACATAGCGCCCGCCGTAGGCGCCGTAGCGGCCACGTGGGTCGGGGAGAGGGAACATCTAACCTCCAGGATGTAACCGGAGCGAGTGAGTGTAAGGTGTGAGGTGCTGTATAGGCAGGGGGTAGCGCGGGCTTATCGCCAGCGTTGGTGCTTGATCTTAAAGGTGCGCGGGGTGCGCACGCGCGGGCGCGGCTTCACGGATCGAGTCTAGCACAGTAGTAGCCAGGTCTAGCGCCGCAGAGCTAGCCGAACAGGTCTTCGCGACGCGGCCCATGCTAGAGGCGGCGCAGGATCTGCCGCACCACCTGCACGGCACGCTCGGCGGCCAGCGGGGTGAACTCGCGAAAGTCAGTGCCGGCGCTGTGGTCGGCAGTGTCGCTGATGCTGCGGATGATCACAAACGGCACCTCCCACTTAGCGCAGACCTGGGCCATGGCGGCCCCCTCCATCTCCACGCAGGTAGCTTGTAGCGACTCGCGGAGCCAGCGCACCCGCTCAGCGCTGGCCACAAACTGATCGCCCGAGGCGATCCGCCCCAGTACGGCCTTAACCCCTGGGCGGCTCTGCGCGGCCTCTAGCGCGATGGCCTGCAAGTACGGGTCGGCGGGCCAGCTCATGGCTTCACCCGGCACCTGGCCTATGGCGTAGCCTAGCGCGGTAACGTCAAGATCGTGTTGCACGGCGTCTCGGCTGATCACTAAGTCACCGACCGCTAGGCCGGGATCGACCGCCCCCGCTACCCCGGTGAAGATCAGGCGCTTAGCCCCCTTGAGGATCAGCAGGGTGGTAAGGGCGGCGGCGTTGACCTTGCCGATACCGCACTGGGCGACTAAGACCGGGTGGCCGTCGAGCCGGCCTCGGGTGAGGATAAAAGCCCCCTCCTGCTTGCGGCTCGGTCGGCTGAGGGGCTCAAGGAGCGCTGCCAGCTCCTCCGGCATGGCGCCGATGACGCCGGTCAGGTCGGCCATGTGGGGCAAAAAAATAGGCGCGTCTGGCGCGCTGATATTTTTACTGTACCCCAAGATGCAGGATTCGTCAAGGGGATACAGCCGAGTGTTGAGCAGTAGTTAAACGGGGGGATCACAGCGCTACTTTTGGGCCTGCAAATAGAGGGCTTTGGCGATCCAGGCGCCGATTATTAGGGCAGGGACAGCTATTAGCACCCTTATCGGGTCAGCGGTAGCAACTTGCAGGTACTTGGCCAGCTCGATGCCGGCACCTAGCAGCGTGCCGATCCCTACCGTGACAAGGATAGCCCGCGGCACCAGGCGCCGCAGCAAGAAGAGGCTAAAGAAGTAGCCGAAGATGACGAAAAACAGCGCGTCTACGATGCTGGTTAGAGTAGTGCGCTCGAGCTGTGGCGCTACGGCTTGCAGGCTCATGATCACCGCGCTGGCCAGGGCTAGCCAACCCGCATAGCGCCCCGGCGAGCGGGCGGTCGGTGGGCCGGGCACCCGGTTACTGCGGGCTTGACGCGAGGCCTGACGGGCCACGGTGCGAGCTTCCTTGCGCTTTTGCTGTTCGCGCTCTTTCTTTTTGTCGGTCTTTCCGGAAGCTCGGCGGAGCTGACGGTTCATCATGGTTTTAGGCTATCACGCTTCGGCTAAGGCGACATTAGCCGCTAACAGCAGGGCATCCCAGACGCCACTAAAGGGTGGGGCGTAGGCTAGATCAAGGTCGGCCAAGTCTTGGATGGTCGCCTGCTTGAAGAGCAGCGCCGCTAAGACGTCGATCCGCTTGACGGCATCGCCGTGGCCTACGATCTGGCCGCCCAGCAGCCGCTGGCTGGGGCCGTCCCAGAGCAGTTTTACTTCCAGGGGGCGTTTATCGGGGTAGTAGTGGGCGTGATCGGTGCTGCTCACGCGGGCGCTCCTAAAGTCAAAGCCTGCCGCCACGGCCTCCTGGCTGCTCAGGCCGGTGCGGGCCAGCGCCTTGTCGAAAACTTTGACGATGGCAGTGCCTAGTACGCCTAAAAAGCGCGCCTCTTTGCCCGCGATGACCGTTCCAGCCACCCGCCCCATCTTGTTGGCGGTATCGCCCAGCGGTAGCCACACCGTCTGGCTGCTGACCAGGTGCCGGGCTGCCGCTACGTCGCCCGCAGCATAGACGCCGGGAAGGTTAGTGCGCATTTGCGAGTCGGTCAGGATAGCTCCCTGCGGGCTTAGCGCCACCCCGATAGCTTGCGCTAGCTCGCTGTTGGGCGCCACCCCGACCGACAGCAGCACCAGCTCGGCGGGCAAGTCGCCGGACTCGGTGTGTACTACCTCCACTACGCCATTTCCACTAAAGCCCAACACCCGGGTATTGAGCCTGACCTCGACGCCGTGTGCCGCAAGCTCTTCCTGGGCCAGCGCCGCTATATCTGGGTCGAAGTTGGCCAACAGTTGCGGCAGCATCTCCACTACCGTGACCATAAGCCCGCGCTGGCGCAGCGCCTCGGCCATCTCCAGGCCGATATAGCCGCCGCCTACGATCACCGCCCGCTGGGCGCTGCCAAGCTGCGCCTCGATGGCGGCAGCGTCCGCTAGGCTTTTAAGGGTATGCACGCCGGGTAGCGTGACTCCCGGCAGCGGCGGTCGCACCGCTCGCGCTCCGGTAGCGAAGACCAGGGTGTCGTAACTATCGGTAAACAGCTCGCCGGTGATGAGGTTTTTGACAGTAACCCGTCGCCCTGCCTGATCGACGGCAATAACCTCGCGCTGCACATGGGCCGTCACTCCCTCCCGGGCCATTCGCTCGGGGGTACGGGCGATGAGCTTGCTAAGCGAGGGGATGACCCCCTCCAGAACGTAAGGCATGCCGCAAGCACCGTAGGAGATATGCTCAGTGCGCTCGTAGACCACCACTTCGAGGTCGGGGTTTTCACGCTTGGCTTTGGCGGCGGTGCTCATACCGCCGGCCACGCCGCCGATGATCAGGAGTTTAGCCATGCCGTATTGTACGCCAGGTTGATATCATCGGTTACGTGAGCCTGTCCGATGTTTTGTTGCAGCGCGTGGCCGAGCAGTACGGCACGCCGACGTATGTCTACGAGCTTGAGGCGATTGGCCGCGCGCTAGGCCGTCTGCGCCGGGCGCTGCCGGAAGCGCGCATCCACTACGCTGTCAAGGCCAACCCCAACGGGGCGGTGTTGCGCCATCTGGCGGCAGCGGGGGTGGGCGCCGAAGTGATCACCCTGGGCGAGCTAAAACGGGCGCTAGTCGCCGGCATTCCTGCCGAGAGGGTGTTATTGGGCGGGCCGGGGCAGGACACCGCGCTGATCCACGAGGCCCTGCGCTGCGGTGTGCGGCGGGTAAGCCTCGACAGCTACTCGCAGTGGCAGCTCTGGCAGGCCGAGGATCCCCAGGTCGGCTTTCTGGTGCGCCTCAACCCGGCGCTCGACCCACATACTCACGAGCATCTGGCTACCGGCGCAGCCTCATCGAAGTTTGGAATGTCGCTTGAAGAGGCCGGGCAGCTCGCCGAGGAGTTGGCAGCGCGGGGGCAACTGCTGGGCTTTCACGTTCACGCCGGTTCACAGATCGGTGAGCTGGCGGTCTACGACGAGATCCTGGCACTGCTCGCAGAGTTTTACCAGCAGTTCCCAGCGGACCTGCTCGATATCGGCGGCGGCTTCGCGGTGCCCAATTTCCCGCTGGCGGAGTTCGCAACGCGCTTGCGCGACTTTATCAGGCGCTATGACTTGCAGCTCGTGCTCGAGCCAGGCCGCTACCTGGTAGCCGAGGCCGGGTTCCTGCTGACGCGGGTCGTACAGGTCAAGGCGGGACCGGTTAACCACGTTATCGCCGACGCGGGGATGGCCGATCTGCTCCGCCCGGCCCTTTACGGCGCCCTACACCCTATCCGGCTGATCGGCGTGACCGAGACCGATCGACTGCCGGTATTGGTCGATATCGATGGGCCGCTGTGCGAGAACGCCGACCGGCTGGGGCGAGCGCGCACGCTGCCAAGCCCGCGGCGCGGCGATCTGTTGCTGGTTGAACAGGCTGGGGCTTATGGCTTTACGATGGCCTCGAACTACGCCTCCAGCCTCCGCCCGGCTGAGGTGGCTGTCCGTGGCGGTGAGCTGATCCTGGCGCGGCGCCGCGAGACCGTGGAAGACTTACTGAGGTTGGAGGATGCGTGAGGCCCTGACTCCGCAGCTTGCCTACCGCTCTAGGGCTGATCAGTCCAGCACTTCATCCCTCCTGAGGCCGGTCGGCGAGCGCTACTATGGCCTGGTACTCGCTCGCGCGCAGCGGCATGACGCTCAGGCGGCTGCCGCGCTGTAGAAGTCTAAGCTCGAGCAAAGCGGGCTCGGCGCGGAGTTCTGATAGAGCCACTAAGCGAGGAAGGGAGCAGGCGGCTCGCAGATCGACCGCTACCCAGCGCGGCTTGGCCACGGTGCTCTGAGGGTCGAAATAGCGGCTAGCGGGTTCGAACTGGGTAGGGTCAGGGTAATGGGTGCGCACCACCGTAGCTACACCGACCACCCCTGGCACCGGGCAGCTCGAGTGATAAATCAGCACCCGGTCGCCGAGCGCCATGGCTTTGAGGTAGTTGCGCGCCTGGTAGTTGCGCACCCCGTCCCAGCTTGCGGTCTGCTCCGGCGCCGCGAGCAGGTCAGCAAAGCTAAAAAGCTCAGGCTCAGTTTTGACTAGCCAGGAGTTCATCGGCTTAATCCGCCGGGCTAGCCACTGGCGCAACCGGGCCGTGCTGGTAGCGGAACAGCCGTAACGAGCGCTGCATGAAGTAGCCCACGATGACTGCAAAAAGCACCGTGCCCAGGCGTGTCATTCCCACTCGATAGTGGCCGGCGGCTTGCTGGTGATGTCGTAGACTACGCGGTTGACATCGGGCACGCTGCCCACGATGCGGTTGGCGACGGTGGCCAAAAACTCGTGAGGGAGGCGGGTCCAGTCGGCGGTCATGCCGTCAACGCTGGAGACGGCCCGCAGCGCCACGGTATGGGCATAGGTACGCCCGTCGCCCATCACCCCGACCGAGCGGAGCGGCGTCAAGACCGCCAGCGCCTGCCAGGTCTCGTGGTAGAGGCCGAACTCGCGCAGCGCGCTGATGAAGATGTCGTCGACGCGCCGCAACACAGCAAGCCGCTCTGGGGTGACCTCGCCGATGATGCGCACGGCCAGCCCCGGCCCGGGAAAGGGGTGGCGGTCGCGCAGGTGAGTGGGCAGTCCGAGGGCGTGGGCGATCTCGCGCACCTCGTCCTTGAACAGGGTGCGGAAGGGCTCGAGCAGCTCAAAGCCTAGCTCCTTGGGCAGCCCTCCTACGTTGTGATGCGACTTGATATTGGCGGCGCCATGACCGCCTGCCGACTCGATCACGTCCGGGTAGAGCGTCCCTTGGGCCAGGAACTTAAACGGCCCCTGGTGCTTGGCCTCGTTAGTGAACACCGCGATGAACTCACGGCCGATAATTTTGCGCTTCTCCTCGGGGTCGGTCACCCCCTTTAAGGCCGTCAAAAACCGCTCCGAAGCATCGACCACCGTTAGATTGACGCCCAGCTCGCGCAACGCCCGCTCGACCTCATCGGCCTCACCAAGCCGTAGCAGGCCGTGATCGACAAATACTGCCGCCAGCTGAGGGCCGATGGCGCGGTGGAGCAACAGCCCCAGCGTGCTCGAGTCCACTCCGCCGGAGATGCCGAGCAGAACGCGCTCTGATCCTACCTGCTGGCGCACCTCACGGATCAGCCGCAGGGTGATATGCTCCGGCGTCCAGTCGCGGCTCAGGCCGCAACGCTCCAGAAAGTTCTCCAGCAGCAAACTCCCCTTGGGGGTGTGGCGGACCTCGGGGTGGAACTGCAAGCAGTAGATGCCGCGCTCGGCGTCCTCCATAGCGGCAATGGGAGTGCTGGCGGTGGCAGCAGTTACCGCAAAGCCCGGCGGAGCGGCCTCAACCGAATCGCCGTGGCTCATCCAGGCCACAAACTCGCCTTCAACATGCTTGAACAGCTCGCCCTGATAGCTTTTCAAGCCTACCTTGCCGTACTCGCGCAGCTGGCTCGGCTTAACCGTGCCGCCGACCGCCTGGGCGATTAGCTGCATCCCATAACAGATGGCCAGTATCGGCCAGCCGGACTCCAGCAGCCCAGTCGGGAACCGCGGGGCGCCCGGATCGTAGACACTCTGCGGGCCGCCGGAGAGGATGATACCTTTGGGCTCTTGCGCCGCTATCTGAGCTAAGTCGCTAGTGCCGGGCAAGATCACCGAATAGGCGTTGAGTTCGCGCAGGCGCCGGGCAATCAGCCGGGTGTACTGCGAGCCGTAATCGAGAACGACGATGCTGGCCAAGGTTCCTCCGAAGATCAGTATTCAAGTATTCAAGTATTCGAGTATTCGAGTATTCGAGTAGTCAGCCTCCAGACTACGGCGTATCGGGCTCACGGAGCGTAATGGTGATGGCGCGTTCGTCCGGGACGCGCACCGCCACGACCTCCGAGGTAAGGTTCTGGAAGCGGGCTTGCAGCTGCCACAACCCTGCCTGGTCGAGCACCGCCGGGCCAGGGACGGTGGCAACCTCGTTGCCAGGGCGCAGGCGCGACCCAGCCGGGCTCTCGACTACTACCAGGCGCACCTGGCGCAGGTCGTCAGGCACAACTCCGACATTTACTATGAAGCGCACCACCGGACTGACCCCAGGTTCCAAGACGTTGCCGAATCCCTGGCGCCAAAAAGCAAGCAAAGCTAGGCCGGTAGCCAGAATTAGCAGCAGAGCGAGGAGCACCAGGCGGCGGTAGGTCCGCTCACGCTGGCCCAGGTCGATGGGCGCTTCGCGCGGCAAGATGGGTGCGGCGGGGCGGCCATCGCCGCTGACGGTACGGTAGGTAGCACCCGGCGGCGGCATCTTCACAAATCCTGGCGTCTCGGGCTC
>JAGXSO010000071.1 GCA_018333775.1 Truepera sp. | reverse complement strand
AAGGCGCTGAGCAGGCGCAGCGAGTGGTTCGGCTCATAGACCAGCGGGCGCACCGGGCCGATGGTGAAGCCCTCGGCCTTGAGCGCCGTGACCAGGCCGCTGATCAGCGCCTCGGTATTCCCGAACATGTCGCCCATGCGCTCTCGGCTGTAAGGGCGCAGATAGAGCAGTCGGGCGCCGCGCTCATTGGCAGCCAGCACGAATCTGGGCACCGCCTCCTCGGGCCGCATGGTATCGAGCCACTCCTGGCTGATGCTAAATACGCGGGTGGTCGGCACCCGGTTAACGATCTGGTTCTGGCCGTCTTGGGGCGTGCCCTCGATGATCCCGGTCAGGAAGCCCTGCGAAACCTCGACTAACTCGTCGATGAGGTTGGGGTGACCGGCGATCTCGGTGCCGGCGTGGATGATGTAGCTGACGCCTTCAGGAAAATCGGCGCCGACAGCGCTGAGCTGCGGGAAGTTGCGCGGGCGGAAGGCGATGTCCCAGCCGGCCGCCTGCCAGACGGCCAGGGCCGCCAGGTCGGGGCCGGCCGGGCGGAGCCGGGCGTCCCCGGCAAAGAGCAGCCATTCGCGTCCGGCCAGCGTCACGCGCTGCGGCTCAGGGGTATTCTTGGCCAGCAATCCGGCGGCACCGCCGGGCACCAACTCGGTCACCAGCGTGCTGTTAGCGGGCAGCTCGGGTAAGCTCTCGCCGAGCAGCGCAGCCGTGGCCTTGGCCTCAGCGTTGCTGAGTTTAGCCACCCGGCCCTTGGCTTCCAAGCTCTCCAGCGTATCCTCATAGACGGCAATGCCGTTTAGGCCCAGCGCTCGGTAGCGCTCAGCCAACTCGAAGATACTCACGCCGGCGATGGCCGCCTGGTCGCGCAGGGCGATCTCGTCCATCAGTAAGGTCACGGTGCGGCTTACCCCTTCGGCCTGAAAGCGGTCATAGGCCAAGAGCAGGCCGGGGATAAGGCTTAGAACAACTATCAACCAGAGCAGGCGCCTCATAGCGTTAGCTTGACACGCTTTCATGAATGCTGGCCGACATCAGTCCAATGACTAACGGCCTCATGCTTTTGCAGCGGGCTGATGCTGCCGGTGGTAGGCCACAGCGGCCTCGATAAAGCTCCGAAAGGGCGGGCTGGGCCGCATCAGGCGCGAAGCAAACTCGGGGTGCGATTGCACCCCTAAAAAAAAGGGGTGATCACTTAGCTCAATCGCCTCAATTAGCCCGGCACCGTGCCCGCGCATCCCTGGGGTAGTGCCGGAGATGATCAATCCGGCAACCTGCAAGGCATCGGCGAAGGCCGGATTAACTTCATAGCGGTGGCGGTGGCGCTCATAGACCAACCCTTGATTTGCTGCTGGGCCGTAAACCTTGGCCAGGATGGTATTGGGGTTTATCTGCATGGGCCAGTTACCGAGCCGCATGGTGCCGCCCAAGTCGGCGGTGTCAAGCTGCTCGGGCATCAGGTCGATCACCGGATACGGAGTGTAAGGGTCGAACTCGGTGGAGTTAGCGCCCGCTAGCCCGGCCTGGTGGCGGGCGTACTCGATTACCGCCACCTGCATCCCCAAGCAGATGCCCAAAAAGGGAACCTGCTGCTCACGGGCGTAGCGGGCGGCTAGGACTTTCCCTTCAATGCCGCGGATGCCGAAGCCGCCCGGCACTAAGATGCCGTCGAGCGTGTGGAGGCGGGTAAGGTCACCCTCGACTAGCGCCTCGGCGTTGATCCACTCGAGCCGCACTTCGGCGCGGTTGGCGATCCCGGCATGCCTTAATGCCTCAATCAGGCTGAGGTAGGCATCCGGCATGGCCACGTACTTGCCGACAATGCCGATCACGACCCGATGCTCGGGCTCGCGCAGGGTGCGCACCGCCTCCTGCCAGCCGCGCAGCTCCGGCGTGACCTTCTCTAGCTGCAAGCGCCGCTCAATAAAGCGCCCGATCCCCTGCTGCTCTAAGATCTCCGGCACGGCGTAGACATAGTCGGCATCATAGGAGTTAAAAATATCGCGCGCCTCGACGTTGGCAAACAGCGCGATCTTGTGCCTGGCCTCTTCAGGGACAGGGCTCTTAGAGCGCAGGATGATGCCGTCGGGCTGGATGCCGACCCCGCGCAGGGTAGCGACCGAGTGTTGGGTCGGTTTGGTCTTGTACTCTTCGCTGGTGCCCAGGTAAGGCAGCAAGGTGACGTGCAGATAGAGGGTGCGGTCACGGCAATCGAAGCGCATCTGGCGGATGGCCTCCAGAAAGGGCAGCGACTCGATGTCGCCCACCGTGCCACCGACCTCGACTAAGACGATCTCGGCGTTGGCTAGCTGGCCCGCCTCGCGGATGCGCCGCTTGATCTCATCGGTCACGTGCGGAATGACCTGGACGGTCTGGGACAGGTACTCGCCGCGCCGCTCCTTGTCGATAACGGTCTGGTAGACCTGGCCGGTAGTGAGGTTGTTGGCTCTAGTCAGGTCGATCCCCAAAAAGCGCTCGTAAGTGCCGATATCGAGGTCGGTCTCGGCTCCGTCGGCGGTGACGAACACTTCGCCGTGCTCATAGGGCCGCATGGTGCCGGCATCGACGTTGATGTAGGGATCGATCTTAACGGCGGTCACGCGGTAGCCGCGAGCCCGCAAGAGCGCCCCGATGCTCGAGGTGGCGATCCCCTTGCCGAGGCTGCTGACCACGCCGCCGGTAATAAAGATATAGCAGGTCTCCATGACTCACACCTTCCGGGAGTGCATGTTACCACGCCTTAGGCTAGGGCTTGCGCTAGAGTGAGGTCATGCGACTGTTGGTACTGACACTGCTGGTGCTACTTAGCAGCGCGATGGCCCAGAGCCGGCTGATTCATGCCGGTGGCCTGGGGATAACGCTGCAACACGTTACCGAAGCGACCCTGCCGGTCTATGCCACCCACGCCGGCGACGGCTCAGGCCGCCTCTTCGTGGTCGAACTGGAAGGGCTGGTCCGGGTCTGGGACGGGGGCGCCTGGCAAGAGCAGCCGTTTATCGACCTGCGCAGCCGGATGCAGGGTCTCCACGGTGAGCAGGGGCTATTCAGCCTGGCTTTCCACCCTAACTTTGCCGAGAACGGGCGCTTTTTTGTGAGTTACGCCCAGCGTTATACCGGCTACCTGGTGGTGGCGGAGCACCGCGCCGATGACCGATCCTGGGCCGACCCGGACGCCTTTGAGGTCATCTTGCTCGAGCTGGCGCCGCTCGAGCCCTTCCACTACGGCGGACAGCTAGCTTTTGGCCCCGACGGCTATCTCTATGTCAGCATCGGCGATACTATCGTTAGCCACGAGCTGCTGCGCCGCTACCCACCGCTCGCCCAAGACCGCACCACCTGGCACGGCTCACTGCTCCGGCTTGATGTCGATCAGGGCGTGCCCTACGCTATCCCTGCCGATAACCCGTTGGTGGCCGTGGCCGGGACGCGCCCGGAGATATTTGCCTACGGCTTTCGCAACCCCTGGCGCTTCTCGTTCGACCGCGCCACCGGGGCGCTCTTCCTGGCCGACGTGGGCTGGTCAACTTGGGAGGAGGTCAACCTGATCGAAGCCGGCGGCAACTACGGCTGGCCGGCCAAGGAAGGTCCGGACTGTGCGCGCTTCCCGGAAGACGGCGCGCTGGTGGTCGCTACCTGCGAGACTGCTACCCACTATCGGGACCCGGTGGCCTACTATGCCCACCTAATTCTCGACCCGCGCGGTGGCGGCGCGGTGATCGGCGGCTACGTCTATCGCGGTACCAGCCTCCCCGCACTGGTAGGCCACTACATCTTTGGCGATTTCACCTCGGGACGGATCTGGGCGCTTAAGGAGGTCGAGCCGGAGCTATGGCTGATGCAGGAGCTGCTCGATACCGAGCTGGTCATCGCCTCATTCGCCGAAGATGAGGCGGGCGAACTGTATGTCTTAGACCTCCGGGGCGGGCTCTACCGCCTCAGCCCTTAAGTCAGCTCGAGCGTCAGCGCCGTCACGGCGTGCGAGAGGCGGAAGCCCAGGCGCTCTAAGGCGTGGCAGGCGGCCCGCTCATCGTCGTAGGCGCGGGCCATGACCAGCTCCACTTCGGGATCGGCAAAGGCTTCGCGCAGGCCGCGGGTTAAGAGCGCCCGCCCCACTCCCTGGCCACGTGCCTTGGGCAGCACACCGAAATAGGCCACTTCGGCCAGGCCCTCTTCCGGCACGAACTCCAACTCCAGGTGCCCCACCAGCTCCGAACCTAGATAGGCTAGGATAAGCTGCACATTAGGGTCATCGAAGCGCGTCAGCAGCTCCGCATCGTCCCAGGCTAAGCGGGTGGCCCAATGATCGCTGGTGTCGCGGTAGAGGTCGCGGTAGGTGCCTAGCTCAATCTCGGTAGCCAGCTCGAGCCGCACCCCGGGATGGAGAGTGAGCGGGATCTGGTGCTGGCGCGGGAGTTCGTAAATGTAGGTAGTCCTAAACGGCTCAAAACCGACCAGCCTGAGCGCCTCTTGAGCGCGGTGGTTGGCTTCGCCCACGAACGCATCAAGGTAGTGGTACTTGGTGCGCGCTAGCTCGATGATGGCTGCCAAGAGCGGCAGAGCCTCATGCGGGCTGACCCCCTCGGCCAGCAGCGGGCCCTCCAGGATGGCTTCACCATGGTGGCTGCAAAGGTTGGCGTAGGCGCAAGTTATCCCGTGGCGTACCAGTACCAGCGGCTTGGCCTCGTAGCTGGGATTATCGGAGAGCTCGAGCCTCAACTCGTCGAGGCTACGGCTCTCAGGGGCCAAGGTGCGATACTCAGGATGCTGGTCGAGCTGCCTTAGCAGCGCCAGCAGTTGAGGCAGATCGGACTCGTTAAACTCGCGCACCGTCATGGCCTCATGCTACCGCATCGCGGCTGACTGGGTGCCTGTGCCTACGGGTCGTAGCGCCGCCGAATAATACCAGCCAACTCGTAGTAGGCCAGCAGCCGTTCCGTGCTCTGGCGCCAACTCAACCCCTCCATGTCGCGGCGGGCCTGGCGTCCGAGGCGCCGGCGCAGCTCAGGGTTAAACAGCAGCTCCTGGAGCTGCTGGGTTAGCTCGCCGAGGTCGCCCGGCGTGAACATTAGGCCGTTCTCGCCATGGCGGATAATGTCAGGCACCCCCCCGGCCCGGGCGCCGACGACCGGCACGCCGGAGGCCATCGCCTCCATGGCCACCAAGCCCAGCGTCTCGGTATCCGAAGGAAAAGCAAAGACGTCGGCGCTGGCGTAGGCAGCGATCAGTTCGGCCCCCCGCAAATAGCCAGTAAAGACCGTCGGGGTACCGCTAAAGCGCTCACGCAGGGAGCGCTCCGCCGGCCCGGAGCCGATGATGGCCAATCTAACGCCGGGGATGCGGGTAATCGGCGCATAGAGCCAGTCCAGCCGCTTTTCAAACGATAGCCGCCCGGCATAGATCATCAGCGGCTTGTCAGGCTCGCCGCCGCTGAGCCATGCGCGCATGGCGGCACTGGCCTTATCGGGGTGGTAGCTATCGGTATCGACCGCCTTGGGCCACAGCCGCACCCGCTTGATGCCTAAGCTCCGCGCCGAGTTGACCACCGCAGAGCTGGTGCAGAGGTTGACATGGGCCTGGTTGTGGAGGTCGCGCAGGAAGGCCTTAGAGAGCGGGTTCAAAAAGGGGAGCTTGAGGTGGACAGCATACTGCGGGAGATCGGTGTGGTAGCTAGCAAGCAAGGGCAGGTTGCGCTGCTTAGCGATGGCCGTCCCCCACAGCCCCAGCACTACCGGGTTAACGACATGCACCACATCCGGAACGAATTGGTCGATCTCGCGCCCCAGGCGCGGGCGCGGCAAGCCGAGCATCAGCTCCGGATACCAGGGCTTGAAAGCGATGCCCGGCACCCTGACCACGCGGTAGCCGGCATAGGCCTCAGGGGGGCGGAAGCGCTCTCGCCTGACCCCTCGCAAACTCGGGGCAAGGCTCGGAAGCGGCGCGAAGATGATGGCTTCATGCCCCAGGGCGGCAAGCTGCTCGAGCGTGCGGCTTAGGCGAGTAACTACACCGTCGATCTTCGGCAGGAAGGTCTCGGTGAAATAGGCGATGCGCATAAGGTAGATCGGCTCTTTAGCGAGCCGGTTTGTGCCGATTACCCGACCCGGCAAGGGCGCTTGTGGCAAGTCGGCTGCAAGCCCTTGACGAATAGCGCATAGCGGGTTATACTTTTTTCTATCAGCGCGCTTAGCAGCGCGTTTTTTATGCCCTATCCTCTAGCGGAGAGTGGCCGCCGCTAGGCGCGGCCTGGTAGTATGGGTTCTCGCCCAGGGCGTGATCGGTAATATCGATGACATCTTTAATCTCCGGCACCGCCTCCTTGATCATCACCTCGATCCCCTGCTTCAAGGTCACATCGGCCATGCCGCAGCCCTGGCAGCCGCCGCCCAAGCGAATATAGGCCACGTTGTCCTTGACACCCTGCAGCGTGACCTTGCCACCGTGGCTGGCCACACCGGGGTTGATCTGCTTATCGAGCACGTCTTGCACCTTTTGCGCGAGCGGATCGTCCCAGGTGGGGCTTGGGAAGAAGATCCGAAAGCCGCTGGAGATTACGTTCTCCACAAAATCAACCGTTGCTCCCTTGAGCGCCTTGGCGCTTAGGGGATCGACCAGCAGGGTAAAGCTCCGCGCCTCGTGGGCCACCTCCTGGCTCAGGTCGTCGGCCTGGCGGTCGCCCTCCTTGGCTAAGAACAGCTTGGGATCGGCCTGGGTTCCGGCCACTCTGAGGGCCGTGACCCCTTGGCTCTGTTGCAGGTCAAGATACTGCAGGATGCGCTCCTTGGCTTTGTCGGTAAAGTTCAGCATCAGTACACTCCCAAAGCTATTGTAGCCCAGGCTGGTGATGGGAATTGGTAATGGGTGATAAGCACGCGCTTCGTGAATTCTGGCCACTCGTTCGGGAGCATTGCCGATCAACTACCGTTCACCATCAGCGAAGCCTTGTCCTGAGCGCAGCGCTTGCACTGAGCCTGCGAAGTGAAGGGGCCGAGGCGAAGCCGTACCAAGGCTGAAAAGGTGATCAGGCTGTCAGCTAGTCAGGCTATCAGCTTTAAGCCGACTGATAGACTGAGAGCCTGATAGCCTTAAGGGTTTCGCCCCTACTTGAATACTCGAACACTTGAATACAGATTTTTGGAGATCCCTATGAGCAAGACTGTATCGATAGCAGAGGCGAAGAAGCAGCTCTCGAGCTGGGTTCGTGATGTCGAACACGGGGAGACTGTGATGATTACTCGCCGCGGCAAACCCGTGGCCGCCCTGGTCAGCACCGATAACCTTAAGCAGCTCATGCGGCTACGAGCGGCAGGCCCTGAAGCGGGGTTGGCGGGGTTGGCGGGGTTGGCGGGGGGCTGGGAAGACTCCGAGGCGTTGGTCGCTCAGGCCCTGGCACATGTGCGAACGTCAGGACGCCAGCCTCGCGAGAACGCCTAGTGGCCTACCTCTTTGATACCGATGCCATTTCAGAGGTATTGAGACGGCGTCCGGCGCCCAGCTATCTGCGGTGGTTAGCCTCTGTGCCGCGGGAGGAACAGTTCGCCAGCGCCGTATCGCTGGCCGAACTGTATAAGGGGGCCTATCGTTCTCAAGCGCTCGAGCGGCACCTTCACAACATCCAGCAGCACGTTCTGCCCGCTGTGACCGTTCTCCCCTTTGACGCTGCCGCAGCACAGATCTTCGGCGAGATCAGCGCCCACTTAGAGCAGTCAGGGCAGCGGCTGGCCGATGCGGACCTGCAGATTGCCGCCACCGCGCTCCATCATAGTTTGACCCTCGTGACGGGGAATACCCGGCATTTCGAGCGTGTGCCAGGGCTGATGCTAAAACCCATCAAAGACGGCGTTAGCGGCTGAACAGCGCAGCCACCTCCACCGCCGCTTTGGGCACCACGTACTCGGTCTCCAGCTGCGCTAGTTGCAGCTTGCCGGATACATCGTCATTCACAGCGTGCCAGTAGGTATAGCCCTCGATCACCCAGATGCCGCTCTCGCGGGTGCTGTTGCCCGAGCCTTTAATGCCGCCAAAGGGCATGTGCGCCTCGGCCCCGGTGGTGGCGTTGTTGATGCTGGTCATGCCGGCCTGGATGTTCTCCTTGAAGGTGTGCGCCCACTCGCGGTGGTTGGTGTAGATGGCCGAACTCAGGCCGTAAGCGACGGCGTTGGCCACGTCGATGGCCTCTGCTATCCCCTCGACCTTGACCAGGTTGATGGTCGGCCCGAAGATCTCGGTAGCAAAGAGCTTCATGCCGGGCTCGACCCCTTCCCAGACGGTAGGCCAACCGTAATAGGCCGCCTCGGGGTCACCCATGAAGCCCGCGGGCCGGTTCTCGGGCGTGATCCGCCCCCTGCCGTATAGCAGCGCCGCGCCGTCCTCGGCGCCCCAGTCGTAGTGTGTGAGCCAGGTTTCAAAAAAGCGCTGGTTGATGAACGGCCCGTAGAGCACCTCCGGGTACCGCAGGGGGTCACCGATAGCAATCTCCTGAGTAGCAGCCAGAAAGCGCTCCTTAAAGGTGTCGTAGATGGGCGCATCGATAATCAGGTTGCCGGCGCTGGTGCAGCGCTGCCCCCCGGTGCCAAAGCTGGCCCACACCGCGCCCGCCACGGCGTTGTCAAGGTCGGCGTCGCGCATCACCACCAAGGGGTTCTTGCCACCAAGCTCGAGCGTGGGGTTAATCAGATTGCGCCCGGCTACCTCACCGATTAAGCGCCCTACCGCCGTCGAGCCGGTAAAGGCGAACTTGTCGAGCAGCCCTTCGTCCATCATCTCGACTAAGTACTGCCCGGCAGCCCCTTGGCCGCCGCCGAACACTACGTTGATGACCCCGTCCGGCAGGCCAGCCTCGGCCAGTAACTGAGCGAAGGCAAAAGCTGCCGCAGGCGCGTCTTCCGAAGGCTTCCAGACGATAGTGTTACCGGTGACTAGAGCCGGCACGATCTTCCAGCTCGGCACGGCAACGGGGAAGTTACCGGCGGTAATGATCCCCACCACGCCGCGCGGGCGGCGGTAGGTGTACAGCTCCTTGTTACGCATCTCGCTCGGCACCGTCTGACCGTAGAGGCGCCGCCCCTCCGACTGGAAGAAGTGGCAGGTGTCGATGGCTTCCTGCACATCTCCCCGCGCCTCTTTAAGGGTCTTGCCCATCTCGCGGGTAATGAGTCGGCTCAGCGCCTCCTTTTCGCGCTCTAGCGCCTTGCCGAGCGAGCCGATAATCTCGCCTCGGACCGGCGCCGGCGTCTTGCTCCAGCGCTTAAACGCTTCGCGCGCTACCTTGCAGGCTTCACGCACCTGTTCCCGGCTGGCTTCCGGGAACACCCCCACCTCATCGGCAAGGTTGCAAGAGCTTAGCGAGCGGAAGGTCTTGGGGCTACTGACGGCCTTACCGCCGATCAAGTGATGAAAAGTTGGCATACCACCTCCAGGCGTATTCACGGCATGCTAGCATTCAGCTGCTGCAAGTATTCGAGTAAGGGCGACGCCTGTGCTACAATCCGCTTGCCTATGTCAGATAATGGCGATCGACCTAGACGCAAATTGGTAATAATCCCCACCATCTTAGCCGCCTTTCTCCTGGCCTTCGCCTATGCCCAGGCGGGCGGCAGGGATGGCGTTTCCGGCACCGAGGTAGCCCTGCTGGCGGGGCTGTTAATCCTCTCGGCGATCATGTCGGGCAGCGAGACCGCCCTAACCGCCGTAGGCGCCTGGAAGATCCGTCAACTTCGCGAAGAGGGCCAGGACCCGAGCGGCGCTTTTGCCCTGCTCGAGCGCGACCGGGTCCGCTTCATCACCACTTTGTTGATCGGCAACAACCTGGTCAACATCGCCGCGGCGGCGCTAGTTACCCAGATCGCCCTCGATCTGGCGCAAGCTGCCGCCTTCTCCGAAGCAGCTGCTGTGGCCTATGCCACCGGCTTCACCACGCTGTTAGTGCTGATCTTTGGCGAGATCACCCCCAAGTCGTTTGCGGTGCATAACGCCGTGACCGTGGCCCGGCTGATTATCAAGCCGGTCTATCTCTTATCGATCGTCTTCTATCCGCTGGGGCGGCTCTTTACCTACCTGGCGGCAGGGCTGCTGCGGCTGTTTAGGCTCGAGCCCGCCAGCAGCCCGCTGATTACCGAGAACGAGCTGCGCTTGATGCTCCGTAGCGCCGAAGAATCGGGCGTGTTGGAGGCGCAGGAGCAGGAGATGATCAAAGGGGTGATCGACCTGGAAGAGACCGTGGTGCGCGAGGTGATGACGCCGCGGGTCGAGGTGGTGGCCATCCCTGAAACCGCCACCTTGGCAGAGCTGTGGGCGCTAGCTAAGGAGCACGGCTACAGCCGCCTACCGGTCTACCGAGAGACGATCGATAACGTGCGCGGCATCGTCTATGCCCGCGACTTGCTAGACTATCTGGCCAAACCTGAGCTCTTAACCACCACCCAGGTAGCCGAGCTGATGACCGCACCGCAGTACGTCCCTGAGACGCTCTCGATTCTGAACCTGCTCAAAGATATGCGCATCCGCAAGAACCACTTAGCCGTCGTGGTAGACGAATTTGGCGGCATGGCGGGGATCGTCACGCTGGAAGATATCCTCGAGGAGATTACCGGCGAGATCTACGACGAAACCGACGAGGAGGAGGTAGCCGATATCAGTAAGCTAGAAGATGGCGGCTATCGTATCCAAGGCTCGGCACATCTGGAGGAGGTCGGCGAGCATCTCGGCCTCACCTTCGACCTGGAGGCCGACTACGACACGCTGGCCGGCTTTTTGATCAGCCGGCTCGGCTACATCCCCACACCCGGCGAGCACCTGGACTACCAAGGCTACCGCTTTACCGTTCAGGAAGCCGACGAGCGGCGGGTGAGCGCGGTGCTGGCTAGTCCGCTCAAGTCCGATTCCGACGCTACTGCCTTGCCTGCCGATGCCGAGCGGACTGACCGAGGCTAAAGCGGCGCTCTTAGCGGCCTCCCGCGTGGCGGTCTTGGCCGGAGCAGGGCTCAGCGCCGCCTCGGGCATCCCGACTTTTCGGGGCCAAGGCGGTCTGTGGCGTCCGAGTGAGACGAGAACGCTTTTCGAGGGGGTGCGACCGGAGGCACTAGCGACTCCGGAAGCCTATCGCCGCAACCCTGAGCTAGTCTGGGCCTGGTATCGGCAGCGCTTCGAGCTGACCGCCCAGGCGGAGCCCAACCCGGCACACTACGCCTTGGCCGAGTTGCAGGCACGGGTAGCAGAGTGCAGCCTAGTCACCCAGAACGTCGACGGCTTGCAGCAGCGCACCGGGGCGAGGGTGCTCGAGCTGCATGGCAACCTCACCCATAGCCGCTGTGAGCGCTGCGGCTGGCTCGACCTGCTGACACCGGGCTTTGCCATCCCACCTTATTGTTCGCGCTGCGGCCAGCGCGCCCGGCCCAACGTGGTCTGGTTTGGCGAGCTGCTGCCGCAGGCGGTGTGGGATGAGGCGGTGGTAGCCTTCGCCCAGGCCGAGGTGGCGCTGGTTGTCGGTACTTCCGGGGTGGTCGAGCCTGCCGCTAGCCTAGCGCGTTTAGCCAAAGACGGAGGCGCCTTCCTGATCGAGATCAACCCCGAGGCGACGCCGCTAAGCCACTTGGCCGACGCTGCGCTGCGAGCTTCCGCGGTTGAAGGGCTACTACCGCTGTTGGACAGGGGTCACGCCGCTCCGAACGGCTAGCGGGTATGATGCGGCCACCTTGAAGATACTGCGCATCATCGCTGCCTACGTTCTTTTTGCTGGGCTGTGGTTTGTCTTCATGGATCACCTGCTGCTGAGCTGGGTTCAGGATCCGCTGCCACTGACCAACCTCCAGACCGCCAAGGGCTGGCTGTTCGTGCTGGCCAGCGCCTTGATGCTCTACCCGCTGCTGCTGGTGAGTTCACAGCAGCAGCGCAAGGCCGAGCAGGCAGCGATCCAGTCCGAACAGACCTACCGCGGGCTGTTCGAGCACCACCCGCAAGCGATGTGGCTTTATGACCCTAAGACGCTGCGGATCTTGGCGGTGAACAGCGCAGCGCTGGCCCGTTACGGCTATACCAAGGCCGAGTTCTTAGCCTTGACCATTACCGACCTCCACCCGCCGGAGCGTCGACCGGAGCTGCTGGCTCATCTCAGCCTGCTCGAGCGCGAGCGGGCTGCCCCCAGCCAGTGGCAGCACCGCACTAAGGATGGCCGCCTGATCGATGTGGAGGTGACCGCACACGCCACGCTGTTTGCCGGACGTCCGGCCCGCTTGATCATGGCCAGCGATATTAGCGAGCAGCGGCGCACCGGCGAGGCGCTGGCGCAGCGCACCCAGGAGCTATCAGCCATCTTCGAAGCGCTGCCCGACCTGTACTTCCTGCTTGATGCGCAAGGCGTAGTGCTGGAATATCGCGCCGGCAAGCACGGGCTGTTTCTGCCACCGGAGCAGTTTCTCGGTCGGCGCCTCGTCGCGGTGATGGCGGCAGAGGTGGCGGCTCAGACTGAGGCGGCGCTTAGGCAGGCGCTATCCGAGCGGCGGCTGGTAGTATTCGAGTACACGCTACCGAGCCCAACCGGTGAGGGGTTCTTTGAGGCGCGGGTGCAACCGATCGCCCCAGACCGGCTGGCAATAATAGTGCGCGACATTACTGAACGCCAGCGCCGCGACCGGTCGCTGAGGCGTTGGGAGGCGTTCCAACGCAGCCTGACCGAACTGACTACCGAGATGTTACAGCGCGGCCTGGATGACGATTTTTATCAACACCTGCTACAACGGGCGATCGCGGTGTTGCCTGGAGCGCAAGCCGGCAGTATCCTGCTGCGCAACGCTAATGGGCGCTACGGCTACGTGGCGGCCCAAGGCTTCGACTTGGCTGAATTGCAGCAGGTCACCTTCAGTGAAGCCGAACTGCTGATTGCGCCTAGTAGCCGTCGGCCGGAGCGGATCAGCCAGCACGACCCCCGGCAGCTCGACCCGGCGCGCGCGGCGTTGCTGGCGCGCCACGGCCGCCTGACCGAACTCCGCGCCTCGCTGATCGTGCCGGTCTGGGTTGACGATGTCTTGGCGGCCCTGTTGAACCTTAATGCCTTTGACCCGCAAACCGATTTCGATGCCGAAGTGGTGCAGATGGCCGAAGCCTTTGCGCTGCAAGTGGGGGTGCTCTTAAAGCGGCTGCGGCTCGAGCGCGCCTATTACCGGCTGGCCGAGTTTCGCCGCCAGCTCATGCAGCTTATCGATGAGAGTCTGCAACGCGGCCTGGATGCTAGCTTTTACCAGCGCTGGTTGGAGCGGGCGATAGAGATCATCCCCGCTGCCCAGGCTGGGAGCCTACTCTTGCGCCACCCTGATGGGCTATTCCGCTTTGTGGCAGCGGTGGGCTTTGACCTGGCCCAGCTTAGCGAGGTCTACTTTTATGACTACGAAATCGACGCCAACTTCGACACCCTCGAGCCGACCCTGGCTACCGAGTTCAGGGCCAACCAGACGCTCGACCCTCGGCGGCGTGCCATCTTGGACAGCGTTGGGCGAGCCACTGAGATCAAGGTAGCGTTTTCGATCCCGATCTGCATCAGCGATAAGCCGGTGGCCTTCTTGTACCTCGACAACTTTACCGATCGCTCTGCTTTCGACCAGGAGGCGATGGCGATGGCCCAGGACTTCGCCCGGCAGCTAGCGGTCACCCTGCAGCGCCTAGACCTGGAGCGTGAGCTGCTTAGGCAGCAAAAAGAGCTTGAGCAGCTAGCTAACTACGACGTGCTTACCCAGTTGCCCAACCGTGCGCTGTTTCTCGACCGCCTGCGGCAGGCGCTCTGGCGCGCTCAGCGCAACGGGCAGTCGGTAGCGCTGTTGTTTATCGACCTGGATGGTTTCAAGCTGGTTAATGACACCCTCGGACACAATACCGGCGATGAGCTGCTTAAGGCTATCGCGGAGCGCCTGGCGCTGCTGGTCCGCGCCGGCGACACGGTGGCGCGTCTCGGTGGCGACGAATTCACCATCATCTTGAACGATTTATCGCGCCCACAGGACGCCGGACTGGTGGCCCAGAAGGCGCTGGAAAGCTTAGCGCAGCCCTTCTTGCTGGCCGAGCACGAGCTGTTTGTGAGCGCCAGCATCGGCATCGCCATCTACCCCAACGACGGCAGCGAGGCTGAGGCGCTCATCCAACACGCCGATACGGCCATGTACCGTGCCAAAGAGTTGGGTAGCACCTATCAGTTCTTTACCGCCGACATGAATCTGCGCTTGCGTGAGCGCCTCTCGCTGGAATCAGCACTACGGCAGGCGCTTACGCAGCGCCAGTTGACGGTACACTACCAGCCGCGCGTCGATCTTCGCGATGGGCGCATCCTCGCCTTGGAAGCGCTGGCCCGCTGGCCGCACTCGGACGGCTGGATTGCGCCGGCGCAGTTCGTGCCGTTAGCTGAAGAGACGGGCCTGATCTACACGCTAGGTGACGAGGTGCTGCGGCAGAGCTGTGAGCAACTGGTAGCCTGGCGCGCCGCCGGGGTGCCGGTGGTGCCGGTGGCGATTAACCTCTCCGACCGGCAGTTGCGGCAGCGCGATGTGGCACGCAAAGTGCAAGAGGCTCTGTCCCGTTATCGCCTGGAGGCCCAGTGGCTCGAGCTGGAGATCCCTGAGATGACCGCCGTACTCGACCCTGACTGTCTGGCCAAGCTCCAGGTGCTGCGCGACTTGGGCGTAAGGGTAGCGATCGACGATTTTGGCACTGCGGCCTCCTTGCTGCAACAGCTCAAGCGCCTGCCGATCGACAGCCTCAAGCTCGGCCAGGCGCTCTTGGCCGAGCTTGGCGAAGACCCAATGGCGGCCCCACATAACGCCGCCATCGTGCGGGCCATCGTAGCGCTGGCGCGAACGCTGGCACTGGAGGTGGTAGTTGAAGGCATAGAAACCGAGGCGCAGAGGCGCTTCGTGGCGTCTCTCGGCTGCACCCAGGCGCAAGGCTACCTGTTCGCCAGACCATCTCCGGCGGCTGAGGCGCAGCGCTGGCTGATGCAAGGCCTGGTCCTCCACTCGGTGCTCGAGTGACTTGCCAAGCACTCGGCAGCTGCGGTACACTACCCTTCGCATTGGACGCGGTGCCGTGCGCGGCCAGGTAGCTCAGTCGGTAGAGCATGCGACTGAAAATCGCAGTGTCGGCAGTTCGATTCTGCCCCTGGCCACCAGATCAGCGGTATCATCTAAGGCGCACTCTAGGTGATACTGCTGGGCTTGCCAATGTAGCTCAGCGGTAGAGCAGCCGATTCGTAATCGGCAGGTCGTCGGTTCAAATCCGACCATTGGCTCCAGCAAAAACAGCGTGATGGACGGAATAACGTGCGGAGCTGCTCCTGTGCGCTTTGGTTGTAGTTGGCCGTTTGACAGCCATCGGTTCGGCTTGCCCGGCGGGGCACAAGCAGCAGCCAGATTTCTTGCCGGTCACCTTCCAAAACGTCCAGCACCACCCTTTAATCACTGCAATGCGGGCCTCAGGCGCCTTTACAGTGATGCAGGTATACCTAGAAGGTGATAGTTAGCCCACCATCGACCGTAATTATCTGGCCAGTGATATAAGAGGCGTCGGGGCCGGCCAGAAAATAGGCTACCCCAGCAATTTCCTCGGGCTTGGCCGCCCGCCTTAAGGGCAGGTGGTGACCTGCGATATAGTTGTCGCGAAACCAAGCGGTTTCCAGCTCATCTACGCCGTTTACCACGCTCATGGCTGTCGCCACAAAGCCCGGCGCCAGGGCGTTGACCAGAATCTTGCGCGGGGCAAGTTCTAGCGCGAGTGAACGGCAGTATTGGTTGATGGCGGCTTTGGCCATAGCATAGGCGCTACTGCCCTGCTCGGCCCGTTCACCATGAATGGAGGTGATGTGGATAATGCGCCCGCCTTCTGGCATTAGCGGAACGACCGTGCGCGTGATGAGCACGGCTCCGTTGAGCATTACGTCAAGGGGCCTGCGCCATTCTGACAGGGGGGCGTCGAGACTGTCGGCGACAGCAAAAACGCCGGCGCTGTTGACCAGCGCATCGACCCTGCCCCAGCGCTGCCGGATCACCTCCTTGACGGTTTGTAAGCGCGCCGGGTCGTCGTAACTGCCCGGAACTAGCAGATGATCGCCGGTCTGTAGCTCTGCTGCGACCTCTTGCAGCAAGGCTTCTCGGCGCGCGAGGAGGCAGACATCCCAACCTTCTTGGGCAAACCGCACCGCCGTAGCCTTGCCGATACCCGAGGACGCTCCAGTGATAACGACTTTGCTTCGCTTCATCAGGCACTCCTAATCTCGAATCGGTAACTGGCCTAAGGTTGACAACAATCTTACCTTTAACCTATACTACGCAAGACAGCTTTAGTCATAAGTCTTAGGACATAAGACATGTCTAAACAAGCTATCAGTGTAGACCAGATTCAGCGCGCTGTCTTAGAGCGCATTGCAAGTCAGCAGTATCGCACGGGAGAGAGGCTGCCCTCGGTGCGAGCCTTGGCGCAGGAGCTGGGAGCCAACCGCAATACCGTTAATCGAGCCTATCAGTTGCTCGCTGGCATGAGTGTGATTGAACTGGTAGAACGCGGGCGCGGGGGGTTCCGGGTCAAGCCGCTGACTCAAGCCGGTGCCTCGTCACCGCCTGACCTTAGTCGTTACTTTTATCAGCAGTCGCTCAAGCTCATCTGGCAAGGCCTAGCTGCAGGCTTATCGGCAAACGAGGTTTCGGCGCAACTGTCAAGGGCACTCCGTGAGGTGTTTGACCAGAGCCGTATCGCCATTGCCTTTTTCGAATGCAACAGTCGCGACAGCCAGGAGATGGGGCACTACCTAGCCGAAGCGCTACAACGAGACATTTACTGCGGCTTGCTGGACGAGCTTACCCGAGATGCCAAGCTAATCGCTCAGAGCTATGACGTTATCATCACTACCCTTCACCACCTCTCAGCAGTATTGAGTCAGCTAGAACCCCATCAGGACAAAGTTATCGGCATCGATACCCGCCCTACCCCAGATACCTTGCTTAAGATAGCGCGATTGCCAAAAGGGCACATCGGTGTAGTTGCTACCTTGCCCAATACTGCGCAGATGCTAAAGCACATCCTCTACAGCTATTACCCCGATCGGCTGATAGCGGTGGCAGCTATCGACGATATAAAAGCGACGCAGTGCGTTTGCCGCCATTGCGATCACTTAATCGCCACCCATACCTGTGCTGAGGCAGTGAGGGAGCTAAGTGGGCGCACTCCTGAAGTAGAGATTCACTTTCAGGTGGATCAGGCGTCGATCAAAGCTCTCGAGCAACGGATTCGCGATATCCGGGCGCAAAAGATGCAAGGTGAGGTAGCGATCAATGTATCTTACTCCGAGTATCGGCAGGCTAAACAAGAAGCGCTTAAGAGGGCGGAATGACCACTTTCCTAGACTTTTCAACCGCCAAACTTAGGCTTAGCTTTAGCCGCGATGATTACTTGCGGCTCGAGCACTACGGCCTTCACAACTGGTCTTGGATGCACCCTAGTGCCGCGCAACCGCTGTTTGCGGTCTATGTGCCAGGGGCGCGCCATGACGCGACAACCTTGAAATTTACCGGCCTGCAGGTCGATTATCGCGTCGCCGGAGTTCAGCATATAATGATGAGCTTTACCGGCCAGGTTGAGGTAGTCCATCACCTGAAGGTCTACGCCGATACCGGCCTGATTGAAGTGTGGCAGGTCGTTACCAATCGCGGGACTGAGCGGTTCCAGATCGACCGGGTGGACTCGTTCGCCTTAAACGTCCCACCAGACGCCTATACCGTGCTGTACTACACCAGCCACTGGGGCAGTGAGTTCACCGGGGTGAGCGCCGCACTGCGCGGTCCACTGGTAATCGACTCAAAAGCCGGACGCTCCTCCAAGGGGCACCACCCCTGGTTTGCCCTAACGAGTGAGGCCGGCGCAGTCTTATCAGCCTCCGTGGCCTGGTCAGGCAACTGGGTCTGCCGCTTTGAACCGCTGGAGGCAGGCGGCTTTGCTCTGAGCGGTGGGCTTCACGACTGGTCTTTTGCCAAGACACTAGCTCCCGGTGCGGCGATGACGACACCCCCGGTGGTCATGGTGGTGGGAGCGGACCTCAACGCGATCTCCCAGGATTATGCGCGGGTGGGGCGTAAATACTGGTATCCACGCACGACGCTCTCGGCTCTGCCCCCGGTGGAGTGGAACCACTGGTGGCCTTATGAAGACGACCACATCAGCGAGCAGGTCTTTGGTAGCAACGTGGCGGTAGCAGCTGAGATGGGCATCGACGTGTGCGTGCTCGACGCCGGTTGGTTTGGGCCGAGCGGAGCCAACACCTTCTGGACCGACTATCGTGGCGACTGGGACCTAGTGAACCAGGCCCGCTTTCCGGCAGGTCTCAGGCCCATCGCAGATGATGTCCACCAAAAGGGGATGAAGTTCGGCCTGTGGTGCGAAATCGAGGCGATAGGTCCCAAGGCTCGCCTGGCGGAAACTCGGCCTGAACTGGTGGCTAAGCGCGACGGCGAGAGCCTGGGTTACGTCTGCCTGGGCAACCCGGAGGCGCAGGTATGGGCTTATCAGACGCTCAGCCGCTTGATCGTTGAGAACGCGCTCGACTGGATCAAGCTCGACTTCAATCTCGACCCAGGGGCCGGCTGTAACCGCACCGATCACGGTCACGGCGAGGGCGACGGCCTTTACGAGCACTACCTGGGGTACTACGGGGTGCTCGAGCGCCTCCGCGAAGCCTACCCCGAGGTCGTTTTAGAGAGCTGCTCGTCCGGTGGCATGCGCATCGATTTGGGGCTGCTGCGCCGCACCGATATGACCTATTTGAGCGACCCTGACTGGCCTGTTCACAGCCTGCAACTGTTCTGGGGCGCCAGTACCATGCTCGCTCCCGATTCGCTATTGCACTGGAGCTTTAGCGAGTGGATCAACAAAAACCCGCCACCCCCACAGACCTTTAACCCTCGTGACCCCAGGCTGCGCCCCCATCAGCTCGACTACTACACCAGAATCGCGATGCTTAATGTTTTTGGCCTCTCGCAAAGGCTGCCCGATCTGCCAGCCTGGGTGCATGACCGCCTGAGCCATCACATAAAGATCTACCAAGACCACGTTCGGCGCTTTGTGCGTGAGGCCGACCTCTACCGCTTGACGGCCCAACCCCAGCGCGATGGCAGCGGTGAGCGCTGGTGCGCCTTTCAATACAGCCTGCCTGCAGATGAAGAACACCTGCTGTTTGTCTTCAGGCTGCCGGGTGCTGAAGCGGAGCGCCAGGTGGGGCTGACCAACCTGAGCCCGGAGCGCCTTTACACCATCCAAGGCTTCGAGGGGGAGGTGTTCGCCCCACAGCGGGGTGCCGAACTGATGACCCAGGGCATAAGGTTTGGCGGCCTACCACCAGAGTCGTCGTGGTTATTGAGGGTGGTGTAGGCCAATGGCCGCATAGCGGAGGTGCAGCTTGAACCGAACGTCGCAGGCGCTCCAGCAATAGCGAGGGATCGTCCATGACATGACAGGTCATTCACTACCAGGCATGAAAACGCCGACTTTTTTGAGAGGTGAACAATCGGGTAGCGGCAAAAGGACCGCAGTTATGACCAAATCCAGCGATCAAATTGGCAATATCACCATTGAGCTAGAGGCAGCGCCCACGGTCGATTTTCCTACCGCTGCCGACTGCAACAGCCCGTGCTGGTGGCACGAAGAACGGTTGTACATCCTCAATTCAACTGGGCACCCCATTCGCTCTTCCGGCAGCGACATTGAGTCCATGACCCCCGGCCAAAAAGTTACCTATACCGCCTATCGCGATGGCGGGCGCTGGATCGAGTCGGTTTTTCAGGATGCGGACGGGACGCTCTTTGGCTGGTATCACAACGAGCCGGCGCATCTGGTGCCACCTGAGATGCACATCGGCCGCCGTTTCCCGATGACCGCCCCCTTTATTGGCGCAGCCGTCTCTGATGACAACGGGCAAACCTGGGACGACCTCGGCCTGATCCTTGCGGGTGGGCCTGAAACGCTCAACCTGGAGGCCCCCAATTTCTGGTTTGCCGGGGGTAATGGCGACTTTACCGTCATCCTTGATCGCCAAGGGGATTACTTTTACTTCCTTTTTGGCACCTACTACAAAGATGTCAGCGAGCAGGGCGTCTCGCTAGCGCGCATGCGTTTTGAAGATCTGCGCTCACCTGTCGGCAAGGCAGTGAAGTGGTTTGAGGGAGACTGGTCACAACCTGGTCTAAACGGTCACGTTACGCCGATTTTGCCGGCTAAGGGGGACTGGTACGGCGAAGCCCCGGACGCCTTTTGGGGACCTTCGGTGCACTGGAATACGCATCTTAAGCAGTATGTCATCTTGCTCAACCGCGCTGTCGATCGCCACTGGAAACAGGGGGGTATCTATCTAAGCCTGACGCCGGATATTGCCGACCCGCATAGTTGGAGTGAACCATTACGCATCCTGGCTGAAGCGGGGTGGTATCCGCAGGTAGTCGGTTGCGACGCAGCTAAGCAGGAGACAGACCGTGAGGCAGGAGAGCTATCAAGGCTGTTTATTCACGGGAAGTCACAGCATTACCTTCGCTTTCATCGACCCGAAGTGGCGGGCTGATCCCTCAACCTCCGGTCACTACCAGGCTCTCCTCACGCATGCCTGGCTGCTACCACCTAACTTAATGGCCTTGAACAACCTGCCAGGCTTTGACGAGACTCTACCGCGGGATAATCAGGACCATCCCGGCAAAGATCAGGTCGGGGTTGTCGCCGATGATAAAGGCATTGGCTGCCATGATGGCCGGCCAGCGGTTGCCATCGCGATAGAAGAAGGCGGCGATTGAGGAGAGGGAGTCGCCGGGCTGCACGGTGTAGATGCCGCGCGCACCGGTGAGCCGGGCCACCTCGGACTGAGCCGCTTCGAGCGCCAGGCGCGCCGCGTCGAGCTCGGCTTGCTGTGCGGCGGTAAGGCTCTCAAGCTGCGCGGCTGCCCGTAGCAGCACCTCGTACTCGCGGGTGAGGGTGTTAGCCCGGCCTTGGGCCTCCTCAAGCTGGGCCGCCAGGGCTTCGCGCTGAACGGCTAAGACCTCGGTCTGCTCAGCGACCTGCCTGAGTTCTTGAGCCAGGCTGTCGCGCTCGCGGGCGATATTGCCAAGTTCGCCGCGAACTTGCGCGAGGGTGGTTTGCAGCGCTTCGTACTCGCTCTGCAAGGCGGTCAGGCGCAACTCCAGCGCAGCCTTTTCCGCTTCTAACGTGACGATCTGCCCGGCCAGGGTCTCACGCTCACTCTGGGTTCGGTCCAGCGCGGCTTGCAGCTCTGCGGCAGCCGCGGCCTGCTGCGCGAGATCACTGCGTAGCGCCTCGAGCTGCGCGTCGCTCACGGCAATCTGATCCAAAAGCCCGTCACGCTCCTGAGCAAGCTCGGCAGCCTGGGCTGCAAGGGAATCACGCTCGCCGGTAAGTTCGGCTAACTGGGTTGACAGGGCGTCGCGTTCGCGCTGCACTACGCTTTGTGCCGCGGTGAGTTCGGCGACCTGTGCTTCCAGTGCAGCCAATTGCTGCGCGCGAGTATCGGCCTCTCGCTGCAATGCGGCAAGCTGCTCGTCGCCGGCGGCAAGCTGGCTGAGGAGTGCGTCACGTTCTGCGGTGAGCGCGGCAAGCTCGGTTGACAGGGTGTCGCGTTCGCTCCGCATTGTGCTCAGCGCTGTTTGCAGTTCGGTCCTGGCCGCTTGTAGTGCAGTGATTTCGGCCTCGCGCTCGGTGAGTTGCGCCTTAAACCGATCCCGCTCGCCGGTTAGCTCCTGCACAGCCTCGTCGAGCCTGGATACGGCGGCCTCGGCCTGCTGCAGGGCAGCCTGGGTGGCAGTCAACTCCTCTTCTAAGCGCACAAGTGCCTGGCCCGCTGCAGTGCCTTCAGCTTGAGCGGCGATCAGCGCCGTCTCGAGCTCACCGATGCGGGCTGCAAGCTCGCTCACCTGCTGGGCACGCGCCTCTAGCTCTTCGTTACCAGTAGCAACTTGAGCGAGAAGTGCGTCACGCTCGCCGGTAAGCTCGGTAAGCTGGGCTGACAGGGTGTCGCGCTCGCTCCGCATTGTGCTCAGCGCTGTTTGCAGTTCGGTCCTGGCCGCTTGTAGTGCAGCGATTTCGGCCTCGCGCTCGGTGAGTTGCGCCTCTAGCGCAGCCAGTTGCTGGGCACGCGCCTCGGCCTCACTGCGCAACGTTTCCAGCTCTCCACCGAGCTGGGCCAAGGCTGCTACCTGGGCAGCCGAGGTAGCTTCGGCCTCCTCCAGACTCGCCTCCTGGCGCGCTACGGTTTCGCTCAGCCGCGCCACCTCGGCCATAAGGACTTCGCGCTCCTGGCGCAGGGTGTCAAGCTGCTGCTCGAGCTGCGAGCGGGCGCTCAAGGCCTCATCCAGACGCTGCTGGGCGGTTGACAACTCCGCTTCCAGCGCGGCCACAGCGGCTTCGCTGTCGCGTAGTTGAGCCAACAGCGCGTCGCGCTCAGTAGCCAGGCCGGCTAGCTGCTGCCGAAGCGCGTCGCCGTTGGCTTGCGCCTCGTTGAGTTGGGCAGTTAAGGTCTCTAGCTGCTGCTGTAGAGCCTCCCGGTTCTCTACCGCCCCGGCCAACCGGGCCTGGGTATCGGCTAGCTGAGCCTCAAGTTCGGCGATGGTGGTTTCGGTCTGGGTGAGCTGCGCCTCCAAGGCCTGCCGCTCGGTTTCGAGTACATTCAGCTCAGCCTCTAGCGCGGCTCGAGCCTGGCGGGCGATGTCTAGCTCGCTCTGAACTCCCTCGAGCTGGGCGCTTAACAGGTTTAAGCGCTGCTGATCGGCCTCAGCTTGCTGCAGGGCGGCCTGGGTAGCGGCTAACTGAGCTTCCAGGGCTGCCAGCGCCTGGCGGGCTTCGTCGCGCTTGCCGGTAAGTTCGGCCAGTTGGCGTGCGCTGTCGTCGCGCTGCTGGGCCAGAGCGGCTGCCGCCGCGTCACGCTCGGCTTGCGCCGCCATCGTCGCCGCGGTGAGTTCGGCGACCTGTGCTTCTAGTGCCGCCAATTGCTGCATGCGGGTATCGACCTCGCGCTGTAATGCAGCGAGGCGTTCGTCACCGGCGGCAACCTGGCCGAGAAGCCCATCGCGCTCGCCGGTAAGCTCGGCCAGCTGGGCCACCAGGGCATCGCGCTCAGTAGTGATCGCCTCAAGTTGCTGCTGCAACGGCTCGAGCTGCGCACCGACCTCGCCTGCCACAATCAGCTCTGTTTCCAGCGCGGCCACCCGCGCCTGCGCGCTACTCAACTCACCTTGCAACCGACCGACCTGTTGCTGCAGCGATCGGTTCTGGCTCCACATTAGTATTAGTGCCACCACCGCGGCCACCAGGACGATAAGCACGCCCGCCAGCCACCAGGAAAACCTTCGAGGGATCATCATTGCACCTCCACGGTCTAAGGTCCTTAAAGGTAGTCTACACCTGGGGAGAGTACAATGGCTAGCGAGAAGCGAGGTAACGCTGTGCAACGAATCCGATACCAGAGTGTGGATGGCAGTCACTGGGGCGAATTAGAAGGCGGCATGATCTATGAGCTTACCAGCCTGCTGGGGCGGCGCAGCGGCCACACGGTGATGCTCTCTGAGGTCAGTCTGCTGCCACCATGCGAGCCCAGGTTGATCGTCTGCGTAGGCAAAAACTACGCCCAACACATCCGCGAGATGGGCGGCGGCGACCTCCCGAAGGAGCCGGGCCTGTTCCTCAAGGGCCTCAATACCCTGAGCGGGCCGGGCGACCCCATCCCTTACCCCTCGTGGACCAGCGAGCTTCACTACGAAGGGGAGCTGGCAGTGGTGATCGCTCGCACCATGAAGCGTGTACCCGTGGAGGAAGCCCTGGAGTATGTGCTGGGCTATACCTGCGCCTGCGACGTAACCGCCCGCGACAAGCAGCAGAGCGACCTGCAGTGGGTACGGGCCAAGTCCGCCGACGGCTTCTGCCCAGTCGGCCCCTGGCTCGAGACCGACCTCGACCCGACCCGGCTGAACGTACGCACCTACCTCAACGGGGTGCTGCGCCAGGACGGCAACACCGCCGACATGATCTTCCCGGTAGCGAAGATCCTTAGCTACATCAGCCAGTACCTGACCTTGCAGCCCGGCGACCTGGTCTTGACCGGCACCCCCGACGGGGTCGGGCCACTAGCCATCGGTGACGAGGTCGAAGTCGTGATCGAAGGGATCGGCACGCTCAGCAACGTAGTCGAGCGCGCGGAGTAGCCGTGCCGAGTGTGCAGCAGCTTGGCGACCTCTATCTCATCGATACCGAGCACGTGGGGCGCCTTAAGACGGTCGGGGTGTTCTTGCTGCCGGCTACTGATGGGCGCTTTGCCCTGATTGAGACTGGCTCGGCGGTCAGCCTGCCCGTACTTGAGGCCGGAATCCGGCAAGTCGGCTTTGCTCCCGAAGCGTTAGCAGCCATCCTGGTAACCCATATCCACCTCGATCACGCCGGGGCGGCGGGGGTGCTGGCGCAGCGCTACGGTGCTGAAGTCTACGTTCACCAAGCCGGCGCACCCCACCTGGCCGACCCTAGTCGCCTAATTGCCAGCGCCGAGCGCATCTACGGCCCGGACATGGCGCGGCTGTGGGGCGAGGTGGTGGCCGTGCCCGAGACGCAACTGCGGGAGCTGGCAGGCGGCGAGCGGCTGCGCATACTGGGGCATGAGCTGAGGGTGCTCTACACCCCTGGCCACGCCTCGCACCATCTCTGCTTCCTGTTTGAGGGCGCGCTCTTTACCGGCGACGCCGCAGCCATTAAGCTGCCGGGCAGCCCGGTCATCCGCCCCGCCACCCCGCCACCCGAAGTGAACTTGGAGCTGTGGGAGGCGTCGCTCGACGCCATGTTGGCACTATGGCCGGAACGCTTGCTACTGACGCACTTTGGACCGGTGAATCAGCCACGGGAGCACCTGCTAGCGGTCAAGGAGCGCAACCGCAGCTGGGCCGAGGCCATCTTAGCGGGCCTTCAGGCCGGTGAGGACGATGCCGCACTTATTCGGCGCATCACCGCCTTGGGCGAGGCGGAGCTGAGGGCTGCTGGGGCTCCCCCCGAGTTGATTGCGCTGCACAGCGAGACCAGCAGCTATCCCATGACGGTGACCGGGCTCAAGCGCTACTGGCTCAAGCATCACCCCGAGCGGCTACCTTAGGATCGCGGCCGGGTCTCGGTGGAAGCCGGTCGGTTTTGTGCGGGGCAGGTGCCACCCCGAGGTACCCTTCCGTAAGGTACCATTCTGTGATGCCCTTCCCGCTCTCCCGCCCCGCCCGCATAGCGGTGTTGGCTTCGGGCCGTGGGAGCAACTTACAGGCGTTGCTCACCGCCTTTCCACCGGGCGACCCGCTGGGGTCGGTAGTGCTGGTGATCAGCAATCGCGCTGAGGCAGGGGCGCTGGCCATAGCCGAGGCGCACGGCGTAGCGGCCCGCCATATCCCCTGTGGGCGCGACCGTGAACGCTTCGAGCAGGCCGCCGGTCAGGCCCTGGACCAGGCCGACATCGACCTGATCTGTTTGGCCGGGTTCATGCGCGTGTTGTCACCGGCCTTTGTTGAGCGCTACGCCGGGCGCATCCTGAATATCCACCCGTCGCTGCTACCGGCCTTTCCGGGCTTGCAGGCGCAGCAGCAAGCGCTGGACGCGGGGGTATCGGTCTCCGGCTGCACGGTACACTGGGTAGATGCCGGCGTAGACTCCGGCCCTATCGTGTTGCAGCGGCAGGTGCCGGTAATTCCGAACGACACCGTCGAAACATTATCGGATAGGATTCTTAATGAGGAGCACCGGCTCTACCCCGAGGCGGTGCGGCTGGTCTTGCAGGGAGGAATACCGTGAGGGTGATGATCGTCGGTAGTGGCGGGCGGGAGCACGCCCTGGCCTGGAAGTTAGCTCAGTCGCCGCGCGTAAGCGAGATCATCGCGGTGCCGGGTAACGCCGGGATGGCCCAGCTAGGGCGCACGCTGGCCGCGCCGCTTACTCCCGAGGCGCTGTTGGCAGTAGCCGAGGCGCAGCGCGTCGATCTGACCGTGGTCGGCCCCGAGACTCCGCTGGTGGCAGGGGTAGTCGATCTGTTCGAGGCAGCTGGTAGACGCATCTTCGGTCCCTGCCAGGCGGCGGCGCAGCTTGAGGGCTCCAAGCGCTTTGCCAAGGAGTTCATGCAGCGTCACGGCATCCCTACTGCCCGTTACCAGAGCTTCACCGACAGCCTCTCAGCGGTAGCCTATATCCAGCAGATGGGTGCCCCCATCGTGGTCAAGGATTCGAATTTGGCGGCCGGCAAGGGGGTCACGGTGGCGCAGAGCACCACCGAGGCGATTCAGGCCGCGCGCAACATCCTGGAGGCTCCGGAGGGCGGACAGGTAGTCATTGAGACCTTTTTAAGCGGCCAGGAGGTGAGCCTCTTAGTATTCACCGACGGCGAAACGATCCGCCCCATGCCGCTCTCGCAGGATTACAAACAGGCCTTTGAGGGCGATATGGGGCCGATGACCGGCGGGATGGGGGTGGTGGCGCCGGTGCCGCTGCTGAGCGAAGCGCAGCTAGCACAGATCGAACGCGATATCCTGGCCCCGACCATACGCGGCCTAAAGCAGGAGGGGATCGGCTACCGGGGGGTGCTCTACCTCGGCCTGATGATAACTGAGGAGGGTGCACAGGCGCTTGAATACAACGTGCGCTTCGGTGACCCCGAGGCGCAGGCGGTGCTGCCGCTGTTGCAGACCGACCTGCTCGAGGTCATGGAGGCGGTGATAGCGGGCCGCTTGCACGAGGTTACGCTGAGCTGGCGCCCGAAGGTGGCGAGCTGTGTGGTGATGGCAGCGTCGGGGTATCCCGGCGACTACGCGCGGCACTTGTCCATCAGGATTCCGGCTGAGCTGCCCGAGGGGGTGCTGGTCTTTCATGCCGGTACTGAGCTGCATCACGGCGAACTCCGCAGCAGTGGCGGCCGGGTATTAGGAGTCACAGCGCTAGCTGAGTCGCTCGAGGCCTCTTTAAGCGCGGCCTATCAGGCGGTTAAGCGGATCGAGTTCCCTCAGGCGCACTATCGTTGCGATATCGGCTGGCGGTTGCGCTAAGCGGCAGGCCCAACCGGTTACCTGTGGCTGTCTAACGGCGCGGTATACTGTCCTCACAAGCGAGGCAGACTTGAACTGCCCGCGAAGGAGTAGTTAGAGTGAAAACAACCGATCTCATGCTAACCTCGGTCGGCTCCGGCGGTATTAGCTGAAGGGGTGTTCGGTGATGGGCTCATGGTATTTTATGGGCAGCATGATTTAATGGGTAGCATGATGAGGTTATGAACTACGCAGCTCTCATCGCTCTGTTAGCAGCGCTCGCCTTCTCGCTCCCGTTTTTGGTCAATCTGGCGGAGCAGGCTGGGATAGCGCGCAACACTGGTGTGATCACTACCCTAACGGCAGCGGTATTGGTGCTGGCTTTTATCGTGATAAGGGGACGGATGCAGCGCCGGCAGGCCATCGAAGCGCGCATCGAAGCGATTGGCCGCCAGCGGCAAGCGGCGCCACATGACCCCGAGGCGTTCTTTATGCACGGCGACCACCTGGGCGACCTGCTGCTGACCGTCGGACGCCTGCGTGAGGCGCTAGCGGCCTTTACTGCTTATCGCCAGGTGGCACAACAGGCGGGGCGGGATGTGACGGCGGTAAGTCAGGCTATCGCTACACTCGAAGCGCGCCTGCACGAGGAGGGGGGCCATGCGAGCCTATAGGGGGTTGGTCCAAGGCGGCAAGGTAATCTTGCCGGAAGGGGTGGAATTGCCTGAGGGGGCAGTGGTGACAGTCACCGTCGGCGAGGCGGAGTTAATCCGGGCGCAGCTCCGTCTTGCGCTACGGCGCAACCTGCGCCACCGCGCCCGCCCTCGCGTGGTTGTACCCGTCTAGCGTGGCCCATCTTACGCTGGTCCCAACACCTATTGGCAACCTCGAAGATGTTACCTTGCGCGCACTGCGGGTCTTGCGCGAGGCCGACCTAGTAGCCGCCGAGGACACTCGGCATAGCGGCAAGCTGCTGTTGCACTTCAACATCGACAAGCCCCTAGCCAGGCTCGACGCCCACACCGTGCTAACCAGAGCCCCAGCGCTCTTGGCGGCGCACGCCCGGGTGGCCTTTGTCAGCGATGCCGGCACCCCTGGCCTGTCTGACCCCGGCGCCGAACTGGTTAGGCTGGCACTGGCGCGGGGCGATACGGTGGAGGTGCTCCCCGGCCCCACGGCGCTGATTCCGGCGCTGGTGCTGTCCGGCCTGCCGCTGGGCCGCTTCGCTTTCGAGGGGTTCTTGCCGCGCAGCGGACGGGTGCGCCGCGAGCGGCTGGCAGCTATCGCTGCTAGCGACCGCACTGTAGCCATCTATGAGGCACCGCAACGGCTAGTGGCAACCCTGCGCGAGCTAATAACCCTGTGTGGGCCAGAGCGCCGGGCCAGCGTCAGCCGTGAGCTTAGCAAGCGCTTCGAAGAGACGGTCCGCGGCTCGCTGGCCGAGCTTATGGCCCATTTCGAGGCCGGTGAGATTCGGGGCGAGGTGGTGCTGGTGCTCGCCCCGGCCCCTCCGGTGGAAGTGCAGGAGGCCGATTGGATACAGCAGGCTTCGGTGCTGGCCGAGGAGGGGCTGTCGGGCAAGGCGCTACGGCAGGCGCTGATAGAGCGGGGCGCACCGCGCAACCTAGCTTATGCGCTGTCGCTGGCGGCGAAGGCGGCTCGGTAAAGATCGCGGAGATACCCATGGCGGCACCCGGCAAAAGGTGCCAAAAACCACTAGCTGATAGACTGAGGGCCTGATAGACTGAGAGCAATTACTGCCTAAGGAGGCTTATATGCTAGCAGCGTCAAGAGCAATGCGGCGACTGGCGGGGGTCATGCTGGTGCTCGCCCTGCTGGGTATCGCCACGGCGCAAACCCGCGTGACTTTCAGCTACACCCCACCCCCGGGAGCACCCGCCATCACCGAGATCACCGTACCCGGCTCGTTTAACGGCTGGGACACCGGCGCTATGCCGATGGTGCGCCAGATGGACGGCTCCTGGACCTTGACCGTAGAGCTCGAGCCCGGTCGCCATGAGTATAAGTTCTTCATCAACGGCACCTGGCCGTCTAATATGTGCAACGACCCCACCTGGGGCGACCCTGAACGCAACTTATGGATCGACCCGGCAGCCGATGGCTGTGTGGGTGACGGCTTCGGCGGTCAGAACGCCTTCTGCGATATCGGCTTGGCCACTGTCCCTGAAGTAGGCCCCGGCGTGCTGCACAGCCCTGATAACCCGGCACACCTTTCCCGCGCCGGTGATCGGCTCTCGCTCCGCTTTACTGCCAACCGCGACCAGGTGCTTAGCGCCGAAGCGGTAGTAGCAGGGGTTAGCTACCCACTGCACCGCCAGCTCGCCTACCGCGCCCGCGAAGTCTGGCGCGCAGCGCTGCCCACGGAGGCCAGCAGTTACAGCCTGCGCCTCACTACTACCGAAGGGCCGCTCGAGCTAGGCCCCTTTACCGTACCCAACCAGCTTTTTACCGACCTGCCCTGGGTCGGCTCGGCTATCGGCTATCAGATCTTCCCCGAGCGCTTCTGGGACTCCAACCCCGGGCATACCCTCGACCAACTCGCGCAGATCGCCCTCGACACCGACTACTACCACTTCATGTCAGAGCGCATGTGGCGCCAAACCTGGGGCGACTTAAAACCCACCTTCACCCCCGGCTGGGGTAATGAGCTAATGCGCTTCCACTGCTGCCATCAGTACTTCGGCGGCGATCTCGACGGGATCATTCAACGGCTCGACCACCTCCAAGCCCTCGGCGTGACCTTGATCTACCTAAACCCCATCTTCCACGCCGGCTCAGCCCACGGCTTTGACATCTTCGATCACCTCAAAGTAGCACCCGAGTTCGGCGGCAAAGAGGCGCTGCAGCGGCTCCGGGATGCCACCAGGGAGCGCGGCATGCGCCTGATGTGGGACTTCGTCCCCAACCATGTAGGCGTCGGCCACTGGGCCTTCCAGGACGCGGTGACCAACGGCCGGGAAAGCCCTTACTGGGATTGGTTCCGCTTCCAGGTAGAGCCAGGCCAGATCGAGGTCGGCAACGGCGAGCACTACGGTTCTTGGTGGGGATTCGGCAGCCTGCCCGAGTTAGAGACCCGCAACCTGGCAGTGATGGCCCATCTCCTTGAAGTTACCCGCTACTGGACCGAGTTCGGCTTCGACGGCATCCGCGTCGATGTGCCTAACGAGATCCGCAACCGCCAAGAGTTCTTCACCGCCTTCCGGGACACCGCCCGGGCAGTCAACCCCGAAGTCTTTCTGGTCGGCGAAATCTGGCAGCGTAACCCCACCTGGCTGCAAGGCGACAAGTTCGACTCGCTGATGAACTACGCCATCGGCCGTGGAGTCATTGCCCCCTTCGCCAGCGGCACCATGGCGGGGGACAGCGCCGCCGAAGATATGGCCATCCTTTACGCCGAGTACCCAGAGGCTTCGGTAAGCATGCAGTTTAATCTGATCAGCTCGCACGACACCGCTAGGCTGCTGAGCGAGATGGGTGGCGGCCCACTTTTTGCTACCCCCAGCTCAGAGAGCCTAGCCCGCCAGCGCCTGGCAGCAGCCATACTCTACGCCCTGCCCGGTATGCCGGTAACCTTCCAGGGCGATGAGTGCGCCTTCTTGGGTGCCGGTGGTGGCCCCCGGGAAGAGAATCGCTACCCGTTGCAGTGGGACGAGTGCAACCAGGAGATGGTCGCTCACTATCAGCAGCTCGGCACCCTCAAAAATACCCTGCCGGCCCTCGCTAGTCCGGTCATCCGCAGTATCTCCGGCGCCGGCCCCCTCCTCGCCTTCCACCGCGGCGAACCCGGCCCCGGCGAGCTGTTGGCCGCCTTCAACCACGCCGCCACGCCGCAGACGCTAGCCCTGCCCGAGGGCCAGTGGCACGATACCGTCAGCGGTGAAACGCTAACCGGCAGCGTCACTCTAACCGGGTTCGGCTGGCGTTATCTGCACCGGGAGTAACTAAAACCAGTCCCAACCTAGAGGCACGGCACGCCGTGCCTCTAGTGGCTTATAGTAGCAGCGGAGGTATGCCTTGTCCTACATCGTCGTCGAAGGGCCTATCGGGGCGGGCAAAACCAGCTTGAGCCGCCTTCTGGCTGAGCATCTAAATGCCCGGTTAGTGCTCGAGGTGGTCGAGGAGAACCCTTTCCTGGCCCCGTTTTACCAGGATCCGGCCAGGTTTGCTTTCAAGGTGCAGGTCTTCTTTTTGCTGTCGCGCTACAAGCAGGTGCAAGAGCTGGCACAGGGTGCGCTATTTTTCGAGCATACGGTGAGTGATTATCTGTTTGACAAGGACTTTATCTTCGCCTCGCTTAACCTCCAGGGGAACGAGTGGGAGCTGTATCAGGAGCTTTACCAGCAGCTCCGCCCCAGGCTGATCACCCCCGATCTGACCGTCTATCTGCGGGCCGAGCCCGACCTGCTGCTGCACCGCATCGCCAAGCGCGGGCGAGCGTTCGAGCGGAACATGGCCGCCGACTATCTGCGGCGTCTGGGCCAGGCTTATGACGATTACTTCGCCCACTACTCAGGACCGCTACATGTGATTGAGGCAGCCGCAATCGACTTTGTGGAGCGTCCTGCCGACCGCGAGCGGCTGCTTGCCGATATCTTGCAGCTGGCCAAGGCGGCCTAAGGTGTATCTCGCAGTTTCCGGTAATATCGGGGTCGGCAAATCGACCATCGTGAGCCTACTGGCCCAGGAGTATGGTCTTACACCGGTATATGAGGCGGTCGACGAGAATCCCTATCTGGAGGACTTCTACCGCGACATGCCTCGCTACGCCTTTCACTCGCAGATGTTCTTTTTGGCCAAGCGGCTTAAGCAGCACTTAGAGCTGGTCAACCCCGGCAACCGGATCATCCAGGACCGTACCGTCTACGAAGATGCCGACGTCTTTGCCCGCAACCTCTATGACGAGGGGGTGATGGACCGGCGCGACTACGGCAGCTACACGCTGATGGTGACCGCCATCAAGCAGGCGCTGCGCCCTCCTGACCTGCTCTTGTACCTGCGGGCCAGCCTACCGACTTTGCGCCAGCGCATCGCCCTGCGGGGGCGGAGCTACGAGAGCGCCATTAGCGATGGCTACCTGCTGCGCTTAAACGCGCTCTATGACCACTTTATTGCTCAGTACGACCTGTCGGAGGTGGTAGTTATCGACGCCGACGATCTCGACATCGTAGGACGCCCCGGCGACCGGCGGCGCCTATTAGCCATGCTGGCGCCCTACGGATTGGCCCGGCCGATCTTTAGCTATGACGCTGGCTGAGCTAGCCGCTTCGGCGCTCGGTTGGCGGGAGCCTTTGCCCAACACCCTGGTCTCCGGGGTGGCGCAAGATTCACGGCTGGTTTTACCCGGCACGGTGTTTGTGGCTCGAGCCGGACAGCAGCAGCACGGAAGAGCCTTCATCGCTCAGGCGTTAGTGCAAGGGGCGGTGGCGGTAGTAGCCGAGGAGGCCGCACCCGACAACTGGCCGGTGGGCGTCCCTTATCTGCAAGTTGCCAATGCCAAGGCCGCCGTGGCGCGGCTCGCAGCGGCGTTCTATGGCTATCCTGCTAAAGCGCTCACCAACCTCGGTGTAACCGGCACCGATGGCAAGACTACTACCGCCTTCTTGCTGCACCATCTGCTCTCAGGGCGTTACCCGACCGGCCTCTTCTCGACCGCCGGGGTCCGCGTCAAAGATGCCGCGCTGCCGCCTTTAGCGCACTTCACCACCCCCGAAGCGCCGGAGGTACAGCGTCTGCTAGCTAACTTTCGCACTGCCGGTTGCAGCCACGCCGTGATCGAGGCCAGCTCGCACGGCTTAGCCCAGCACCGGCTGGATGAGATTACCTACGCCGTGGCGGTGTGGACTAACCTCAGCCCTGATCATCTGGATTTTCATAACAGCTTTGAGGCCTACCGCGAGGCCAAGCTACTCTTGCCGCGCCGCGCGGCGCTGAGTGTCTTAAATGCCGATGACCCGTCTTACCATCACTTTGCCGCTGCCTCATCGCAGGTGATTAGCTACGGGCTACAGGCTGAGGCCGCCTGGCAAGCCCGCGCTATTGAGCAGACCTCCGGCCAGCTGCGCTGGCAGCTCAGCGTACAGCACGGCAGTAGCGGTATCGAAGCGTTAGCCACTCTTCCCATGATCGGGCACTACAACATCTATAACGCCCTGGCTGCCCTGGCTGCGGCGCATGCTCTGGGGGTCGATCTGCACCTGTTGCTGGCGCGCTTGGCCGACTTTCCCGGCGTGCCGGGCCGCATGCAGCTAGTCCAGCGCGAGCCGTTCGCGGTGGTGGTGGACTTCGCTCACACCCATGCGGCCCTGACTAAGGCGCTACAGGCGGTGCGGCTGCAAATCCGCGGGCGGCTGATCGTGGTGATCGGCGCCCCCGGCGAACGCGACCCTGGTCGGCGGGCGCCCCTCGGTCAGGCCGCCGCACAGTACGCCGATCTGGCCATTTTCACCGAAGACGACCCCCGCTCCGAAAACCTTAATGACATTCTCGAGCTAATGGTTAAGGGGGCCACCGAGGCGGGTGGGCGGCAGGGTGAGAGCTTCTGGTTAGTGCCGGACCGGCGCGAGGCGATCCGTAAAGCGCTAGCTATGGCTCAGCCGGGCGACCTGGTCTTGCTGGCCGGCAAGGGGCACGAGACCACGCTCAAGCGCAGCGGCGAGACTCTCCCTTGGGATGAGGTAGCCGAAGCGCGGCAGGCCCTGGTTGAACTCAATTATGACTGAAGTTCTGAAATTGCACCATAAGCGAGATGGTAGAGAAGTAGCGACTCTTCGGTAAGGTGTTAGGTGTCAATTCTGAATTCTGGGATGCACCCCTCAAGCTTCCAGCATCTTGACAGAAGGTCCACTTCAACATACCATGGAAACGAGCAAGAGTCCCGGCATCAGATAGATTAAGCATTAAGGGAGGAAATGATGAAAAGGGGTTTACTAATACTAACAGTAACGCTGTTAATGGGGAGTATGTTGGCACTGGGGTCACCACAGCCAGCAGAGCCCACACCCGGTGGAACCTTGACATTTGTTGCCGCTTCATCCCCGGACAATCTTAGCCCACAGGCGACGGTCATGGCCATATCGTTCTGGGTGTTTTCACTGCTCGTGGATACGCTCGTGGCATATGATCAAAACCTGGAAATTGTGCCGCATCTGGCTGAATCCTGGGAGATGTCCGAAGACGGACTGACCTGGACCTTTCACCTAAGAAGAGGGGTTCGTTTCCACGATGGAACCCCTTTCAACGCCGAAGCTGCGGCATTCAGCTTTAACAGGTTCGTCGCAGAGGCACCAGTTGGGATCTTGGCACAGTTAAAGGAAACTGTGGCAGTAGCTGAGTACACGATCGAAATGAGATTAACCGAGCCCGCTCCGATGTTCCTCAACGATCTGACAAGTGCCTGCGCGGGGATTATCTCGCCAGCGGCGGTGGCAAAGTATGGTGAGGACTTCGGTATCGTAAACATGGTGGGGACGGGACCGTTCAAGTTCCATGAGTTCATCCCGGGCGAGAGGGTGGTAGTAGTAAGAAACGACGAATATACCTGGGGTCCCGCCTTCGTGGCGAACCCCGGTCCGGCACACCTGGAGCGGATCGAGCTCCTGGTCGTCCCTGAGCCGATGACGCGGGTGATGGAGTTTGAGGATAGGGTCAGAAGAGGAGACGCCGTTACGGCCGCGATCCCACCGGGCGATATCCTAAGGCTGAGAGCAGATCCGGCTATCCAGACACTAGAAAGGCTTGCCCCTGGGGCGAGCGTGCTATGGATCAATACTACCCTATGGCCATTCGACGATCTCAGGCTGAGAGAGGCGCTCAACCACGCTATTAACGCCAGAGATATCGTTGAATTCGTATTGGAAGGAATGGCAGAGCCAGCTTATACCTTCATCTCGTCTGCTCAGATAGGCTATGAGTGGGCTGTGGGGCCCATCCCGCCGATCCGGCGCGAGTTCGATCCCGAACGGGCGAGGGAGCTGTTCGCCGAGGCCGGCTGGCTGCCAGGCCCCGATGGGATCCTGGCTCATCAAGAGACCGGCAGGCGGGCGGAGTTTAAGCTGTTGGGCAATACCGGACATATCGGAGAGCCAGAGGCCATACAGGCACAGTTGAGAGAGATGGGCCTAAACATCAGGGTGTCGATCCTCGAGCCCGCAGCCTCGGTGGCCAGGGCCAGGGAAGGGGTGTACGAGCTCTATCTGATCGGTTACAGCTGGCCAGATATAACGCTGGGATTCGACCTCTTCCACACTCGCCAGATCGGCGGTTTGAACTTCAGCTTCTTCTCCGACCCCCAGGTAGATGAGCTGATCGACATCGGGCTTACATCCCTCGACCCCGCGGAGCGCGCTACGGCATGGAATAAAGCGCATGTGCGCATTCTGGAGCAGGCGCCCTTTGTCCCCATGTGGCACTCTAAGTTGTTCGACATGGCATCGATGGCTGTTGGTGGCTGGGTGGAATCCCTAGGAGCGCACCCCTTGCGGTCGCGGTCGATCTTTGCCCTGGATCTATATGTCAGGTAGGGCAAGCCGCTAATGGCGGAAGGGGGTCTCCTCGTCAGCATAGGAGGCCCCCTCCCTATTCAAAGGCTGGGCTACCGCCGCTTACTGTTGCAGTACAGTGCAGGGGAGTAAGGCTAGATGCTTACATTTATTGGCAGAAGGTTAATAGCCATGGCTCCGATAGTATTGGGAGTAACAATAGTGGTCTTCTCTATCTTACACCTTGCCCCAGGAGATCCAACCACGATCATGCTCGGGGAGCATGCTACGCCAGAGGCTATCGCGGCATTAAGGGAAAGATTAGGCCTTGATGATCCTATCCCTGTCCAATATTTTAGATGGTTAAGTGGAGTTGTCAGAGGCGACCTTGGCCGCTCCATCTATACTCGGCAGCCAGTAATGGAGATGATATGGCAAAGGCTTCCAGCCACCCTAGAGTTGACTTTTACAGCGATGCTATTAGCGCTGCTGATAGCGATTCCAGTGGGGATCATCTCGGCCACTAAACAATATTCTACTTTCGATCATGCTGGTATGCTGGGCGCACTCTTCGGGATCTCCATGCCATCATTCTGGCAAGGGCTGATGATGATCTATATCTTTAGTTTTGTGCTGGGTTGGACTCCGATTTCAGGGCGCGGGACTATAAGCCATCTGATTCTACCTGCTATCGTTCTAGGAACAGGCCAGGCTGCCCTAATCGCTCGGTTGACCAGATCCAGCATGTTGGAGGTTATTCGACAGGATTATGTCAGGACCGCTCGAGCCAAGGGCTTAGCCGAGAGGCTTGTAATCTCGAAGCACGCCTTAAAGAATGCCTTGATTCCGGTAGTCACTATTGTGGCCTTGCAACTCCCGGTGTTATTTGGTGGAGCAGTAATCACTGAAACCGTATTCGCCTGGCCTGGCATGGGCAGGCTTATAGTAGAGTCGATTTTTGTACGAGACTTCCCCGTAGTGCAAGCTGTCGTATTAATTACGGCGATGATAGTAGTGTTGAGCAACCTGCTTGCCGATATCTTATATACCTTCCTAGATCCACGAGTAAAATATGGCTAAAGGAGGAATTGCCATGAACGTTTATTCATCACCAAGGATGAAAACCGGGCGACCACGTGGGGTCGCCCCTACTGACTCCTGGCTTCTGGCTCCTGGCTACTGATTTTCGAGAGAGAATCACAGAAATGGGCCAGTTCAAGGTAACTCTACGCAGGTTTCGGCAAAACAAACTGGCGTTCCTTGGGGCAGGGGTTATCGTATTTATCGTTTTGGTAGCCATCTTTGCCCCTTTCATCGCCCCCCACCATTATGCGAGACAAGTATTAGCGGATCGATTCTTGCCGCCGAGCATGGATTATCCCCTGGGGACTGATCACCTAGGCAGGTGCCTTTTCAGCAGAATAGCATACGGTTCAAGAATTGCGCTAATGGTAGGGGTGATAATTGTAGGGATCCAAGCGACGATCGGGGTAACCCTGGGGCTGATCTCAGGTTATTATGGCAGGCATATTGATACCATAATCATGAGGTCGGTAGATATATTGCTGGCCTTTCCCGCTCTAGTGTTGGCTCTGGCCATTGCGGCTATTTTGGGTCCTGGACTGTTTAATGTAATGGTAGCCTTGGGGGTGATCGGCTGGAGCGATTATGCCCGTCTGGTAAGGGGTCAGGTACTATCGGTCAAAGAGAACGATTATATTCAGGCTGTCAGGGCGACGGGAGCGAGCGATTTAAGGATCATCTTTCGCCATATCTTACCTAACGTAGTAGCTCCGATCATCGTGCTGGCAACTCTGGGGATGGCCGGAGCGCTCCTGGCCGCTTCAGCCTTGAGCTTTCTTGGCTTAGGCGCCCAGCCTCCGATGCCCGACTGGGGGGCAATTTTAGCCGATGGCCGTGGTTTTTTACGGCGTGCGCCATGGATAGCCACTTTCCCCGGCTTGGCTATCATGTTCACCGTACTGGGCTTCAACTTCCTAGGGGATGGCCTGAGAGATGCCCTGGATCCGAGACTCAAAACCTAAAGGAGTTAACATGTCGTTTGCCAAGTTGGAAGAGTTTATCTTCGCTAAGATGTCCGAGACCAAACTCCCCGGCCTCAGCGCAGCCGTGGTGAAAGGCGAGGAGGTCGTCTGGGCCAAGGCCTTCGGGTTCCGGGACCTGGACCATGGCCTGGCCGCAACGCCCCACACCCTCTACGGGATCGGCTCCGTCACCAAGTCTTTTACCGCTCTGTCGATTATGCAGCTGGCAGAGCAGGGCAAGTTAAACATCGACGACCCGGTGGAGGCACACGTGCCATTTAACATCCGGCCGGGGGGAGAAACTGTCCGGGTAGCCCACCTCATGAATCACAGCTCCGGCATCCCTGCCTTAGCTTACGCCGAGGCGGTGATCCGTGGAGCAACCGGCGCCGGTGAGAATTGGTTTCCGATCGCCAGCTGCAATGATCTGCTCACCTTCATGGCCGATGCTCAAGAGTGGACCCTCGCCCGCCCCGGCGAGCGCTGGTTCTACCTAAACGAAGGGTATGCCATCCTCGGTTACATTATTGAGAAGTGTTCCGGTCTGCCCTATGAGGAGTATGTACAGAAGCATGTGCTGGCGCCACTGGGGATGGAGCGTAGCTTCTTCAGCAAAGAGGCGGTGGAGAGAGACCCAGACGCAGCCACGCCCTACATTATCACCCGTGAGGGGGAGCGGAAGCCGTCAACTTATCTTTATGGCGGCATCTCCGCCGATGGCGCGCTGATAAGCAACGTGCTGGACCTCTCCCGTTACGTTGCCATGTACCTCAACGGGGGAGAGTACGGCGGTGCCCGTGTGCTCTCACCGGAGTCAGTGGCGGCGATGGCGGCTCCCCAAATTGCGTTGCCCTCGCAGGGCCCGTTTGGCGAGAGGAGCTACGGTTACGGCCTGTCGATTGCCTCAGATTTTCTGGGTCACAAGCTGGTCGGCCACGGTGGATCGGTATTGGTCGCCACCGCGTACATCGGCTTTATTCCGCAACAAGGTCTGGGCATCGCCCTCTTGGCCAATGGGAGCGGCTATCCGCTCTCGCAACTGGGAATTTACGGACTGGCGATCCTCCTGGAGCAAGAGCCGGAGAGCCTCCCCTTTGTGCAAAGGGAAAAGGCGCTCACCGAGCTAGTAGGCGCCTACGAGACCTACAAGGGCACCATGAAGGCTCAGGTGAAGCGGAAGGGCGACTTCCTCACCATTGAGATTACGGATAGGTACAACGACCTGGTAGTCCTGCTCGTGCCGGAGGCGATCGAAGGAGACACCAGGACTTTCTACACTTTGGGGTCTGGGATGAAATTACCGGTGGAGTTCTGCGTGGGCAAGGCAGGGATCGATCTCTATTACGAGCGCTATCGCTTGCAGAAGACCGGCAAATTGCCCTGACGCCCGTGTTCCCCTAACCCAACCTATCCCAAGAAGAGAATGAGGAGGAAAAAAGAAGATGGTAGCTTACAAGAGCAAGTGTGAGTGCGCAAGAAAGGAGACGGTCAAATGTCAAGAGTAAAAATCGGTATGGTATGGCTGCTGATCGGGTTACTGGCGATAGGCTTGGCGGAACAGCCGCCGGTGCGTGGCGACAAATTGATCATGGGCATAGTCAGCCCGATGGTGCTCAATCCAGTCCTCTTTACCGATGTCCAGTCAGGGGTCATCATCGGCACGGTATTCAGCGGGTTGGTCAAGGTCAATGACCGGCTCGAGCACGAACCGGATCTGGCTCACTCGTGGGAGGTCTCGGCAGATGGGCTAGTGTGGACTTTCCACTTGCGCCAGGATGTCTACTGGCACGATGGTACTCCGTTCACCGCGGAGGATGTCCTGTTCACTTTCGAAACGATCATGGATCCCCACACCATCACCGTCCGCCGCGGCGATTACGAAAAGGTGGAAAAATGGGAGGTCGTCGATCCTTACACCTTCCGGGTAACATTTCGCGAACCGTTCGCCCCGGCTTTGCAGGCCTTTACCATGGGGATTATCCCCAAGCATCTGCTTGAAGGTGAGGACATCAATGTCGCTGCGTTCAACCGCGCGCCGATAGGAACTGGCCCGTTCGTCTTCCGAGAGTGGATTAGCGATGTTCATGTCATTGCCGATCGCAACGAGCATTACCACGGCCAGGTGCCCTATCTGGACAGCATCATGTGGCGGATCATCCCGGCCGATGATGTGCGGATGCTGGAGCTGGAGGCCGGCACGATCGATCTTGCCGGTATCCCGACGGTTCATTACCAGCGTATGCGGGGAGTGGAGCATATCTATGTTCATCGCTACCCATCGTTGAGATTCGACTACTTTGGTTGGAACGAACGCCTGCCCAAGTTCGACGATGACCGGGTAAGAAGGGCGCTCACTATGGCCATCGATCGGGAGACGATAGCCGAAGTGGTTTATGAAGGGTTAGCGGTGGTAGCTACCGGTCCCTTCCCTCCCATCTCCTGGGCGTTCAACCCGGATGTGCGTCCGTTACCCTACGATCCAGAGCAAGCGCGAAGGCTCCTCGCTGAGGCGGGCTGGCAAGATACCGACGGCGACGGCTGGCTCGATAGAGAGGGCGCGATCTTCGAGTTCGAGTTCCTGGGCCGCGCCGGTGATCCGGTACATGCCATGGTCATCGAATTGGCCATAGAACAGTATCGCCAGATCGGGGTTAGGCTCAATCCCCTCTTCCTGGAGTGGGGCGACTTCGTCAGCCGGCTCGATCCGCCGCGCCGTGCTTTCGAGGCGTTCTTCCTTGGCTTCACCGTTGGTGTCGATCCCGATGTGTATGTCTACTACCATTCCAGCCAGGCTGAATGGGGCTTCAACGACACCAACTTCGTCGATGCCCGCGTGGATGAGTTGATCGAGGCCGGTCGCCGGGAGATGGATAGGGAGGCCCGAAGAGCGATCTATTGGGAGCTACATGAACGGCTGAACGAACTGCAGCCGGTGAGCTTTATGCTCTTCACCGAGGCGATAATCGGAATCTCCCGCCGCTTTCATGGGGTGGTACCATCACCGGTTGGCATGATGTGGAACGTTGAGTACTGGTGGGTACCTGAGGGTCTGCAGCGCTTCTGAGCTGACCGGCTCGAGCTGGGGGGCGGAAGCCGTTCTGCTCCCCAGCTAGCTAGAGGAAGGGAAATGATAGTCTACCTAGTACGCCGTAGCATCGTAGCGTTGCCGCTGTTGCTGGGTATCACCTTTGTTACCTTCGGTATGATGCATCTTACTCCCGGAGGGATTTCGGCGGTCTTCATCGATGCCAGAGTGCGAGGGGAAGAGGACCGGCTAGCCATCATCAGGCACTTCGGCCTCGACCAGCCTTTCCCCGTGCGCTATGCGCGGTGGTTGGGGCGGATAGTACAGGGCGATTTCGGCCACTCGCTCGTGCAACGGCGGCCGGTGCTGGAACTGATTGTCGAGCGTATCCCCGCGACGCTACAACTGACTATACCGGCGATCTTGGTAAGCGTGCTCATTGCGATTCCGATCGGAGTTCTCTCAGCCGTAAGGCCCTACTCTATAGTCGATAATCTGGCCACCTTATCTGCCTTTATCTTCGTTTCCACGCCGTCGTTCTTCTTGGGCCTGGTCGCCATTATCATCTTCTCCGTCCAGTTGGGATGGCTACCGATCTCCGGGATGAGCACGGTCGGGCTGCAAGATCCCACGTGGTGGACAGTCTTCATCGATCGGTTGCGCCATCTGGTCATTCCGGCCGGCATTGTGCTCGGCTTGGGGTACACCGCCGGGCTCATCCGCTACGTTCGCAGCAGCATGTTCGAGGTCATCCGCCAGGACTATATTCGCACCGCCCACGCCAAGGGGGTCCGCCACCGGGTGGTGATCTGGAAGCATGCACTACGTAATGCGCTCCTGCCGGTAGTGACGATCTTAGGGCTGTGGTTCCCATTTCTGTTGGGCGGAGCGGTGATTGCTGAGACCATCTCCGCCTGGCCTGGCATGGGTAGGCTATTCGTGGCCGCCGTCTTTGCGCGGGATTTCCCTCTCGTTCTGGGCATCAATATGCTAGTGGCAGCCCTGGTAGTGGTAGGTAATCTACTGGCTGATGTCTCATATGCACTCCTCGATCCAAGAATCAGATATGATTGACACAGCAGCGATCGACAAAGAAACGGCGGTCACAAGGTCGACCTTTTTCGGCACCTTCTGGCGCAGGTTCCGCAGGAACAGAATGGCCGTGGCGGGAATGGCCGTCGTTTTACTTTTTGCACTGATGGCCATCTTCGCCCCTTACCTTGCGCCCCACGATCCGCTTGTCTCCAACGTGCGCCATCGACTGCAGCCGCCGAGCAGCGAGCACCTGCTCGGTACTGATTCACTGGGGAGGGATATGCTCAGTCGGATCATGTACGGCTCGCGCATCTCGCTTTTGATCGCTCTTTTGGCCGTTACTCTTGCTATCGCCATCGGGATCCCGATCGGTGCGCTGGCCGGCTATTACGGCGGGATGGTCGATAGCATCAGCATGAGGTTTGTTGATCTGCTCCTCTCTTTCCCCAGCCTGTTCCTCATCCTGACGTTAGTAGCTCTGCTCGGCCCGAGCATCTGGGTGCTGATAGTGGTCATGGGGGGGTTGGGCTGGACCGGTATAGCCCGCATTGTGCGGGCCGAGTTCTTAAAGCTACGCGAGGAGGCCTTCACCGAGGCGGCCCGCGCGGTTGGGGTGGGGAACATGCGGATCATCTTCCGCCATCTGCTCCCCAACACCATGGCCCCGGTGATTGTGACGGTAACGCTGGGGATCCCGGGGATGATCCTGGGCGAGAGCGCGCTCAGCTTCCTCGGCTTGGGGGTGCTGCCGCCGCAGATGAGCTGGGGAAGCCTCATCAATCTAGGGCTGCCGTTCTTCCACACCGCCTGGTGGTTGGTGATTTTCCCCGGAATCGCCATTTTACTCTGCGTCTTAGGCTATAACTTCCTGGGAGATGGTCTGCGGGACTCTTTGGACCCCCGACTGAAGGTTTGAGCGAGATGCCAAGTCGTGGCTGCGCCGAGGTGGCAACCCGCTTGCCCGCAGATGTCCAAGAAGTCCGGCGGGGGTAGCTCGTGGTAGGATCTTGTGAATCATTACCGGAGGGCCTTATGAATGAAAGAGAAGCTCGAGCGGTTAAACCGGCGGACCTGTTCCGCCTCAGGTTCCTGCAAGACGCGCAGCTCTCCCCCGATGGCAAGACCATCGCCTATAGCGTCTCCCACGTCGATGCCGACAAGGAGGAGGAGTATGCCGCCATCTGGCTCCTGTCTCTGGAGACCGGTGAGTCACGTCAATTCACTACCGGGCTGGCCCGCGACACCAACCCGCAGTGGTCACCGGATGGCCAGCAGCTCGCCTTCCTCTCGACCCGAGCCGATAAGAAGCCGCAGATCTACCTCATCCCGGTGAGTGGCGGTGAGGCCCGCGCCCTAACAGCCATGAAGCAAGGGGTCGGCAGTGGCCCTGCCTGGTCACCAGATGGCCAGCAGATCGCCTTTACCGCCGGTCCCGAGCGTGATCCGCCGGATCTGAGCAAGCCCTATCGGGTAAGGCGCCACATTTACCGGTTTGATGCGGTGGGGTATCTGGACAACGTAGTGCAGGATATCTATGTGATTCCTGCCACCGGAGGAGAGCCCAAACAGCTGACCCGCGATGACTGTCAGAACGGGATGCCGGTGTGGTCTCCCGATGGACAAGAGATTCTGTTCACCGCAACCATGTTTCCAGATTCGCATCGGATCTATCCCGCCCTTAAGGTCGTAAGCTTAAGTGGCGAGGTCCGCGACCTGGTAACGGACTGGGGCTATGCCATCTCCGCGACCTGGACGCCGGACAGCCAGCGGGTCGTTTTCATTGGCGGCCCGTTCGGTCGCCCCATCGGCGCTCAGAACGACCTGTGGGTGATTGATAGAGCAGGAGGCGATCCGATCTGTCGCACGGCGGCGCTCAGCTTTCAGGTAGGCGGGGGATTACAAGCGGACATGCCGGTGAATCGAGCAATCCCTAACATTTTGGTATCAGAAGACGGCCAGACGGCCTACGTGCAGGTTCAGGAAGGGGGGACGGTGCCGATTTACTGTGTTGCCCTGAACGGGTCCGAATACTGGGCATCGGTAGTGACCGGCGAGCGCTCCTGCATCCCCCTGGACATGGCTGATAAACACCTGCTCTTCGCGGTCAGCACCCATGATAACCCCCTGGAACTGTTCATCGCTGCGCAGGCTGGGGAGCGACAGCTTACTCACCTCAATGCCGACCTGCTGGCGGAATTGGCTCTCCCGCGAGTGGAGCACCTCTCCTTTGCCGGCAGCGATGGAGTGCGGGTTGAAGGTTGGATCATGAAGCCCTGCCTAGGCCAAGCCCCCTATCCGACTATCCTGTATATCCATGGTGGACCCCACTCGGGGTTCGGTCACATCTTCTCGTTTGATTTTCAGATGTTGGCCGGGGCGGGCTATGCGGTACTGTTCATCAACCAACGCGGATCGACCGGCTATGGGGACGGGTTTAGCACCAGGATCATCGGCGATTGGGGCAACCTGGACTACCAGGATCTGATGGCGGGTGTTGATTTTGTTATTGAAAAAGGGATTGCCGACCCGGATCTCCTGGGCTGCTGCGGCCTCTCCGGCGGTGGGAATCTGACCTGCTGGATCGTGGGGCAGACGGATCGTTTTAAGGCGGCGGTGCCGGAGAACCCGGTCACCAACTGGGTCAGTATGTACGGCGCTAGCGACATCGGCCCCTGGTTCGTCCCGGCGGAGATGGGCGGTCTACCTCATGAAATACCCGAGGTGTATAGGCGATGCTCTCCCATCACCTATGCGCATCGCTGCACCACCCCGACCCTGTTGGTGCAGGGTGAGCACGATTATCGCTGCCCGGCGGAACAGTCGGAGCAATTTTACGCGGTGCTCAAAGCCAGCGGCTGTATGGTGGAGATGTTAAGGCTACCGGCAAGCTCTCATGCCGGTTCGATCCGCGGAACACCGCTGCTGCGCAGGGTGCAGAACGATGCGCTGCTGGACTGGATGAACCGCTATCTGCTGGGTATCGAGCCTAAGGGGGATAACGAGCATTCTGATGACAAAGAACCGGGCAGTAAAGTCCGGCAGCCCTGGTGGTAATAGCGCTTATCCACAGAGGAATTGCCCATGAAGCAAGCTTCACCATCAGCGAAGCGCCGACCCGAACGAAATGGTCGGGCGCAGCCTTGTGAGAGCGATAGTGGCGAAGCCTTCTGAGAGCCTGAAAGCCTGCTAGGCTTAAGGGTTTCGCCACTACTTGAATACTTGAATACTTGAATACTGTTTTTCGGGAGAGGGTTTATGCTGCAGCGACTGAACGGTTTCAATGACTTTGTCACCAAGGCGATGGCTGAGTGGAAAGTGCCGGGTTTGGCCGTGGCCATTGTCAAAGAGGAAAAGGTTGTCTTCTGTGAGGGTTTTGGTCTGCGCGACGCGGAGAAGAACCTCAAGGTCACGCCGGCCACGATCTTCGCCATCGGCTCGTCCACCAAGGCCTTCACCACCATGGCGATGGGTATCCTGGTCGACGATGGGAAGCTGAACTGGGATAGGCCACTCAGGCACTACCTTTCCACCTTCAAGATGCACGACTCTTTTGCCTCCGAGCGCATGACGCCGCGCGATCTGGTCACGCACCGTTCGGGGTTGCCGCGGCATGATCTGATGTGGTACAACACCGCCTTCTCTCGCCGGGAAATCTTTGACCGGCTACAGTATCTCGCCCCCAGCAAAGATTTCCGCGCCTACTTTCAGTATCAGAATCTGATGTACTTAACCGCTGGTTACCTAGTGGGCGAGCTTTCAGGCAGCAGTTGGGAGGCATTTGTCAAGGAGAGGATCTTCAAGCCCTTGGAAATGGCCGGCAGCAACTTCTCGGTGTGCGAATCTCAGCAAACCGCTGATTTTGCGCTCCCCTACACCGAGAAGGCTGATGAGATTATGGCAATCCCCTTCCGCAATATCGATGTCGTCGGTCCGGCCGGGTCTATCAACTCCAGCGTAAATGATATGACCAACTGGCTGCTGCTACACCTGGGCAAGGGGAGATATAAGGGGCTACAGATCATTTCCGAGGGTAATTTGCACCAGATGCATACCCCGCAAATGGTAATTCAGGAGATGGTCTCGCCGTTAGCGGCGTTTACCAGATACGATGAGGTAGGACATGCGAGTTATGGGCTGGGCTGGTTTGTTGAACCCTACCGGGGTCACAACTTGATCCACCATGGTGGCAACATTGATGGCTTCTCGGCGCTGGTCTCCTTTATGCCTCAGCGGGGTATCGGTGTGGTGGTTCTCACCAATCGGAACGGCAACCCCCTGCCGACGATCGTCGCTTATAACGCCTATGATCGCCTGCTCGAGCTGGGCGAGCTCCCCTGGAGTCGGCGTATCAAGGAAGATGCTGATAGACTAAAAGAGGCGGGCGCTAAGGCGAAGGAGAAGTCGGCTACCGATCGCAAGGCTGAAGCGCCACCCTCTCACCGACTGGGAGATTACACCGGCCTGTTTGAACACCCGGGCTACGGCGTTATTGCGATTGTGATGAAAGACGATCAGCTCGAGCTGACTTACAACTCCATGACCTTTGCTTTAGAGCACTACCACTACGATATTTTCGAGATGATCTACGAGCTCTTCGATATGAGGATGAAGGTCTCCTTCCGCACCGATGCCAAGGGCAACATTAACAGCCTCTCCATCCCGATGGAAGCCTCGGTAGCAGAGATTGTCTTTACCCGCGTACCTGACAAACACCTGACAGACAGGTCTCTCCTGGAGCAGTTTGCGGGTGAGTACGAGCTCTTGGACAAAAGCATCATCGTTGCGCTGAAAGGAGAGGATAGGCTGGCACTGTCCCTTCCCGATCAACCAGACTATGAGTTAGTGCCTTACCAAGGGGCAGAGTTTACTCTTAAGGGCCTGCCGGAATTTAGTATTGAATTCAAACGGGACGAAGCTGGAGTCGTTACTGAGGCGGTAGTGATCCAACCGAACGCGGTATTTATGGCGCGGAAAAAGTGACCGGCTTTAGTCAGGCGGTCGTTGAAGTTACGGAGGAAGTAGCGAAGATGAACAATTCCGGCCTGGCGGCTCCCGATGGGCAATGGTGATTAATGTATGCGCATAGTTGATCTCATCGACAAAAAACGGTTAGGCGGCACTCACGACCGCGCCGAGCTGGAAGCCCTGGTCATGGGCTACGTGCGCGGAACGGTGCCCGATTACCAGATCGCGGCCTGGCTGATGGCGGTCTGCTTGGCCGGCATGACCCCTCAGGAGACCGCCGAACTGACCGACGTGATGGCCCACTCGGGCGATATGCTCGACCTCAGGGAGCTGCCGCACACGGTTGATAAGCACTCTACCGGCGGCGTGGGCGACAAGACCAGCTTAATCGTCGCGCCGCTGTTAGCAGCCTGCGGCGCGACCGTGGCCAAAATGAGCGGGCGTGGCCTGGGGCACACCGGCGGCACCATCGACAAGCTCGAGAGCATCCCGGGCTTTCAGGCAGCGCTTGCCAGAGCGGCCTTCATGCGGCAAGCGCGCGAGGTGGGGGTGGTCATCAGCGGCCAATCCGCCGACTTGGCTCCGGCTGATGGACTGCTCTACGCCTTGCGCGATGCCACCGCGACGGTCGCGTCGCTGCCGCTGATCGCCGGCAGCATCATGAGCAAGAAGTTGGCGGGGGGGGCGCAGGCCATCGTCTTGGACGTCAAGGTGGGGAGCGGGGCGTTCATGAAGACCATCGACGAAGCCCGCGAGCTGGCCCGCGCCATGATCGATATCGGTCAGCACCACGGGCGCGGCATGCGGGCGGTGCTGAGCAGCATGCACCAGCCGCTGGGACAAGCGGTAGGCAACGCGCTGGAGGTGCGGGAGGCGCTGGCCTGCCTCCAGGGCGAGGGGCCGAGCGACCTGCTCGAGCTCTGCCTGGTGCTGGCCGAGCAGGTGCTGGAGGCCGCCGGGCTGAATACTCCGCGCCAGCAGGTGATCCACGCTCTCGAGAGCGGCGCGGCGCTGGCCAAGTTCCACGCCTGGATCGCCGCGCAAGGCGGCGAGCTAGCGGCTCTTAAGCGCCTCGAGCTTGCCCCTGACCAACATCTGCTGCGAGCCACAGCCAGCGGCGCCCTAACCCGGCTCGATGCGCTGAAGATCGGCCAGAGCGTCAAGGCTCTGGGCGGCGGGCGCGATCAGAAGAGCGACCCGCTCGATCTAGGAGTGGGCGTAGTGCTGCACGCCAAGCTAGGCGACGAGGTAGCGGCCGGGGAGCCCTTGCTGACGGTTTACCACCGCGGCGGCAAAGGTCTGGATGAGGCCTTACACAAACTCACCGAGGCGATCCACGTGAGCCCTGAACGGCAGTCCCTTCCTCCCTTGGTGCTTAAGCTGCTGTGATAACCCTGCGCCGAACAGTGCGTGACGCCATCTTAGAGCAGGCCCAGGCCGCCCTGCCCTACGAGTGCGTCGGATTGATCGTCGGCAAGTCGTGGGAGACGGCCCGGACGCTGGCCATCCGCAACGTGGCCGAGCAACCCGAAACGGCCTACCTGGCCGAACCGCTGATGCTCCTCAACGCACTCAAAGCCCTTGATGCCAATGACGAGCTGCTCCTGGCCATCTACCACTCCCACCCGCAGGGGCCTGCCACACCGTCGGCCAGCGACTTGCGGGAGGCTCGTTATGCCGTGCCGCAGCTCATCGCTGTGCCGGGAACAGGGGTAGTGCGGGCGTTTCGGCTGACCATTGACCGCTTTGAAGAGTTGGCCGTTGCAGTGGTGCCTTAGCCGTTTAGTTGGTCAAAAACCCGATCATTAGCGGGTTATACTGCTGTTAAATGTTTCCCAATGCCACCAACACTTTCTTTAGGGGCCGCGAGACGGCGCTGCTCACTAAGCACCACAAGGAGCAGCTTATCGCCCCGCTGCTCGAGCCTTTCTTGGGCATCAAGGTTGTTCAGCTAGACGATTATGATACCGACAAGTTAGGAACCTTTACCAGAGATGTCAAGCGCACCGGGACTCAGCTTGAAACGGCCAGAAAGAAAGCCCGGATCGGCATGGAGCTGACGGGTCTGAAACTGGGCTTGGCCAACGAGGGGAGTTTCGGGGTCGATCCTTATACCGGCTTTATGCCGTGGAATATAGAAGTGATTGTCCTTATCGACGATATACATGATTTGGAGATAGTTGGGGTGGCCCAAGGATCGACCAAGATTGTGCAGGAAAAGGTTGATAACCTTGAAAAGGCACGGCGCCTGGTGGCGGATTTTGGCTTCCCGGCCAGCCAGGTCATTGTGCGACCCGACGATGGGGAAAATCCCTATTTTGTAAAAGGTGTTGCCACGTGGGATCAATTTGAAGCCGCGTTTCATGACTGTTGGCGGCTCTCCAAGCAGGGCCTGGTCTTTATTGAAAGCGATTTTAGGGCTCACGCTAATCCGGCCAGGCAAAATATGATCAGGTTGGCCGCTATCAATCTTTTGCTTAAACTACACTCGCATTGCCCGAACTGTCACACGCCGGGTTATTGGGTAACTGAAACCAAGCCCGGCCTACCCTGTGAATATTGCGGAGCGCCTACCGCTGTGTTCCGCGCGCAAATCTACCGCTGCCCGAAGTGTGACTTTTCTAAGGAGGTAGTCCGGTCAGACTTGCAGTTTGCCGATCAAGGCAGTTGCTCTTTATGCAATCCCTAAGGCTTCGCCGAAAATCAGTAGTCAAATATTCGAGTATTCAAGTATTCAAGTAGGGGCGAAATCCTTAAGCCTAGCAGGCTTTCAGGCTCTCAGAAGGCTTCGCCCGAGTAATTCTGTCAGCCAGTGGTTTTGCTGATAGCCTGGTCAGCGCTTCGCGAAGCACCCCGAAGGGCGGGCCGAGGCGAAGCCGTACCAGCTGAAAGACTGATCGCCTTTTCATCCTTGGTGGTCACCGATAATTCATGAGCAATTCCTCCGAAAATAAATAGCTAGAAGTTTTCTAGTAGTGAACGAGCGCTCATGGGCAATTCTCGATCACCCGGGCGGATCATGGGCAGTTCTCGCGCCCTGGCCTAGAACCACCAAACTTCAGCAGTAGCCTTAGCGCAACACACAGCGAGTTTTCTTCTCGCATGTCAGGGTAAAGGCGTGAAACTGATCGTGATTATGATTGACGGCCTGGCCGCCGACACCTTGGCGCGATGGCGCTCACGCCTGCCACACCTGAGCGTCTTGGCTGACAAGGGTCTCTTCGTCGAGCGTTTGACCCCCGACCTCCCGGCTACCAGCCTGCCGGGGCGCACCTCGATAGTGACCGGGGTAGACGCCACCCGGCACGGCATCTATGGCAACGTCATCTGGGACGGCGAGCGCTTCCGCTACGCCAACCCCGACGATGTGCGCGTCGACACCCTGCCGCGCCGCGCCATGGCGGCCGGTTGTGACGTAGCGGTGATCGGCTACGGGATGATCCGCCCCGAGGACGCAAGCGTCTTCCATCACGCCTGGTGGGCCAATGAGATGCTGCAACGTGCGCGCGACGAGGCGCCCATCCCGGCTGACGAGAGCTGGCTGCGCACCGCGCGCCATCAGGATAAGAGCGGCCGGCTGGCGGCGCTAGCTCTGAGCGGGCTCCCGGCAGCGGTGCCGGACGCCTACGCCGGCGACCAGGCGCACTACTTCCTCTCGGAGCTGACCGGCGATCAGATCATGCTGCAATGGAGCGCCGGTTTGGCGCTAAGCGAGGCGCCGCCGGACCTGATCATCACCGAAATCCTCACTCCCGACTCAGTGCAGCACCGCACGGGCTTCGACAGCCCCTTCGCACTTTGGTCCCTCAGCTACGCCGACGCCCTGCTCGGCACGCTGATCAGCCAGCTGCGCGAGGGCGGGCGCCTAGACCAGTACGCCCTGGCGGTTCTTAGCGATCACGGTCACGGCCCTATTGAGCGCGCCTTCTATGCCGACTTGCTCTTGCCGGGTCGCCGCTTTTCGTGTGAAGGGGGATTCCTCTATGTGGCTGTCGAGAGCGAGCGTGAAGCCAGGCAGTTGGCCGAGCGACTAGCGCCTCACGGTGTCGAGCGGCTACCGGGCGATCATCTGCCCGCCGAGGTGCGAGGGTCTGTAGCGACGTTTGTGGCGCCACCGCGCTGTTCGTTTGAGCGCCGCCCTGAGGGGATGGACGGCCTCAGCGGCAAACCGCGCTACCCCTCCAATCACGGCTTTCGGCCCGGCTCGCTGCAAGATGAGCGGTTTGCGGTCATCGCCGTGCCCGGCAGAGAGCCGCGGCGAGTGGCTCGAGCC
>JAGXSO010000070.1 GCA_018333775.1 Truepera sp. | reverse complement strand
CAGCGGAAGCCGATCTTGCCTTCCTTTACCTGGTAGGGCTCACGCAGATAGCCCAGATCGCAGACTCGGGTGCGGCCCTGGTAGACCTCAAGTTGCGAGAGTGTGCCCGCGACCTCCGCCACCTTGAAGGGGAAGCCGGTAGGCGAGGCTCTGGGGTCGGTAAAGACTTTCACCTCGCCCCTGGCCGCCTGCTCGAGAATCCTCCGCTTGAGGCCCGGCTCAAAGCCCGACTCCTGGCTGTAGGCAAACAGCGTCCCTACCTGAACGCCCGCCGCGCCCCGATCCAGGGCCTCTTGCAGGGCTTCAGGCGAACCCGCGCCGCCCGCTAGCCAGAACGGCAACCCCAAGGCCTTGATCTGCTCCAGATCGACCACATCGCGCTCGCCGTAGACCGGCTGACCGCGCTCATCAAAGACCGGCGTCCCTCTGGGCGGGGCGTTGTGCCCGCCGGCGGTGGGGCCCTCGATCACAAAGCCCTGGATGCTGCCGGTCACCTTGCGGGCCAGCAGGGTTGCCAACGAGTTGGAAGCGATAATGGGCAGAAAGCTGGGGCGCTTAATGGTCTGAGCCTGACCGGCGATCTCCTGGGGATTGAACCTTAGCCGCGCCGCCTCCGCGCCTGTCCAGCCGGTCACGTCGAGCTTAAGCGAGGCAGTCTCGCCGGCTGCCAGCCTGTCGAGGGCTTCAGGGATCTCACGGGGGATGCCCGCCCCCATCAGGACATAATCGACCTTAGCCAGCATGGCCCCGTAGAGCGCGCCCAGGGTAGGGAGCTGCAGCTTGGTCAGCAGGTTCATCCCCACCAGCCCGTGGTGCCCCTCCTTGGCCAGAAAGACCTCGACATAGCTGCCCAGCGCATGCAGCATCTGCGAGGCGGTATCGCCCAGGCCGGTCGGCATAGGGACGCGCAAGTAGGGCCTGTCCCCTCGGCCCTCAGGGCAGAAGTACCTTTCCAACACCGGTTTGACCCACTGCTGGAAGGGGAACGCAGCCAGCGCCCGGCGCACCAGCCCGCCGGGGTCGCCGTCTTGCAGGCGGCGCACCATTACGGTGTCCATGGCGGTGCCCGAGATCACTCCCAATTGTCCCAGCAGGGATACAGTTCTGGCTAGGCGCCAGTTGGAGACTGAAACGCCCATGCCGCCTTGAATAAGGCACGGTAGAGCTAGCACTTAGATCCTCCTCAAAGTCGTTGCGCCAAACGACGAACCGACACCTGATATTAGCAGAAAACGATGTGAAAAGTCTCGGTAGGCTCGAGCCAGTCAGCTAGGCAGCTAAGCCTTTGCTGACAAGCTGCCAGCTCACAACTGAGCCTCCCTGCGGAAAAGCGGAGCGAGAGTGATTTCGGCCCGACCTCTCGCGACATCCTTTCACCCATCACCCATTACCCATGACCCGTTACGCTACGATAGCCCTACACGCCTTAGGGCTGCGGCCCGCGGCGTCTGAGGAGGTCTTATGCCCGAATGCATCGGCGTTCGGTTTGATAACGGCCCGAAGCTGCACTACCTGGAGGCCCCCCCCACCCCGCCGAAGGTCGGAACGCGCTGTGTGGTCAGCACCCGGCGCGGGCTCGAGCTGGGCCTGGTGCGGACCAATATCACCGAGCACGCCAAACCGAGCGGCCATTACATCCGCCAAGCGCTCCCTGAGGACCTGGAGCAGTACGAAGCCTTGCGGCTCCAGGCCGAGTCCCTTAAGTGGCTGCTGCGCGCCAGAGCGCGCGAACAGCGCCTCAAGCTCATCAGCCTGGAGTTTACGCTCGATGAGCAGGTGTTGGTGATTAGCTACACCGCCGAGGAGCAGGTGCCGCTCCGGGTGCTGACTCAGGCGCTGCTGCCGCACACCCAGGCGCGCATCGAGTTCTGCAATGTCGGACCGCGTGACCAAGCGCGCATCCTGGGAACCTTGGGCGCGTGCGGCATGGGCTCGTGCAGCTCGACCTGGCTGCAGAGCTTCAGCGCGGTCTCCATCCGCATGGCCCGCGACCAACAGCTCCCTTTGAATCCTGACAAGATCAGCGGGCGGTGCGGCCGCTTAATGTGCTGCTTGCAGTACGAGCACGAGATGTACCAGGAGCTGCTGCGCGGACTGCCCAAGAAAGGTGTGCGCGCCTGCCATACCGAGTCAGGAACCTGCGGGCGGATTATTAAGCTCAATCCGCTGAAACAGACCGTCGGGCTGGAGACCGATGAAGGGGGTTACGAGGAGTATCCAGCCGAGGCGGTGGCGTGCCTCAAAGGCGGTACCAGCCTCGACCTGGCCGAGGCTCAGGAGTAGCGGCGAGCGATGTCGCGCAAGGTCAGCGTCAATACCTGAACTGCCAGTCCTGGCGAAGCGTAGGCGGCTAAGGCGGTTTCGCAGTGGTCGAGCGCCGCCAGCGCCTCGCCATAAGCCGGAGCGGGCCAGCCGCTGAGGCGGGCCCGCAGCAGCTCGGGCAGATCGAAGTCGAGTTCGGCACTCCAGCGCTTCTCCAGCGCGTCGGCGCTCAGCAGCGCCTGGTCTAGCCCTCGCGGGATGGCCGCCAGGTAGTCATCGATGAGCGCCACTAGCTCGGTAAAGGCCTCCTGGTTGGCCTCGGCGCTGATGATGTCACCGATCCGCCCCAGCCGCGCCGCCGGGTGGTTGCTCGCGCCGCGGTACACCGGCCCGAAGCGCACCGGGGTGCCGCGCGAGGCCACGGTCGGCAACAGCGCCTGTTCACTACCGGCTATCAAGATCAGCATAGTGTAGCTAGGCGGCTCCTCCAGCATCTTCAAGAAGGCGTTGGCGGCCTGCTCAGTCAGCGCCTCAGCCTGGTCGATAACCCCAACCCGGCGCCGATAGCTAGGGCGGTGCATCAGCCACGGCCCCAGCGGATCGGGGTTCTCGCCCGGCCCTTGGCGCGGCACCAGGTCGCCGATGCGCAGCTGCAGGCGGCGGCTGGCGCGGCCACTCTGGGTGGTGGCCTCGGGTGCCACCTCGCGGTAGTCAGGATGGGTACCCTGCTGCATAGCCAGGCAGCTAGCGCAGCGCCCGCACGGCTCCGAGCTCGGGGCGGCGCAGTTGAGCCAGGCAGCATACCAGCGAGCCACCTGGCGGCGACCGACGCCATCCGGACCGACAAACAGCAGGGTGTGAGCGCGGAGGCGGCGCAGCAGGGCGCGAGGGCGATCGTGACCGAAGGGCGCGACTATCGGCCCACCTCCAACCGGACGGCCAGCGCCTCGGGATAACCTTGCTCGCGCACCTGCCGCTGCACTGCCAGCAGGTCAAAGGGGACGCGGAACAGCTCGATCACTCGCAGCTCTTCATCGAAGATGGCGTAGCTGGCCAGCGGTACCCCATCGCGAGGCTGGCCAACCGAGCCAGGATTAAAAAATACTTTGGCTTTGGGTGGCAGGCGGTAGATAGCGCGTTCGCCCCGAAACGGCACGGTGCGCCACAGGTTGCCCTTCTCAGTCTGCACGCAGGCGTAGATCATGGGCACATGGGTGTGACCGACCAGACAGAGGTCGGTGCTCAAGAGCGGAAGGTTGGCTTGCGCGCTCGGCAAACTAGCCAGATACTCCCAGGGATGGCGCAGCGCGCCGTGGGTGGCTTCCCAGTTATCGCCCTGCAAGCGCGGCTGAAAGGTCTGCAAGAAGGCCAGGCTCTCACCTGATAGGCACTGCCGGTGTCTGTCAAGCACCTCATGGACCAGGCTGTCACTGCGTGGACCGGGCTCCGGGTTGTTAACCAGCTCGAGCAGCAAAGCATCGTGATTGCCCAGCACCGGCTCAGGCTGCAACTCGCGCAGCGTGCGGGTAGCCGCCTCGGGTTCGGGGTAGTAGCCCACCACATCACCCAGGAACAGCACCCTGTCCCAGCGCTGCCGCCCGGCGTGCCGCAGCACCGCCTCGAAGGCGATCTGGTTGGCGTGAATGTCGCTTAGCACCAGAATTCGCATAGCCGCCTTACATTAACACCCCCCAATCGCACCGGGGCGGCTATACTAAAGGGGATGCTGGTCTGCTGCCGCTCGGTGCTATTGGCGCTATTAGCGCTGGCGCTCCTCGCTTTGGGGCAGGCTCAGGTGGTAGTGCCGACGTTCGGGAGCCGGGGCGAAGTGCCGGACACGGTTGTGGTGGAGCTGGTGGCCGCGTTCCGAGCCGAGCTGGCGCAGCAGAGCGGCCTGGCTATCCTCCCCGGCGAGGTTATTACCCGCGGCATCGCCGGGAGCCTAGATGTCGAGCTAGCCATCTTTTTTACCGAGCTCGAGCAGGGGCGCTACGGCGTGAGCGGCGAGGTGTCGCCAAGCGAGGACAAGCGGTTTTCGGTCACCATCCTGGCAGTTAACGCCCAAACCCGCCGGGCCTCGGACCTTATCACCCAGTCGTTTGACCAGGCGAGTCTGCCGGCGGTAGCCCGGGTCCTGGCCGAAGCGGTGACGGAGTTTATCAGCCCGGCTCCAAGGCTCGTCGGTGGGACGGCCAGCTGGTTCATCAGCAGCCAGCCGGAGGGCGCTGCCGTCTTCGTCAACGGCCTGTTAATGGGCCGCACCGGCCGGCTCGAGCCGCTCTTGCTGCAACCGGGCCGCTACCAGCTCGAGCTGCGCAAGGACGGCTACCTGCTGTGGACCTCCACCGTGACCCTGGAAGCCGACCGCAGCGAGTTTACCACCGCCCTCTTGACACCGCTCAGCGGCGGCACCATCCAGGTGGTCAGCACCCCCACGGCAGCAGTAACGGTCGAGGGGCGAGAGGTAGGAGTCAGCCCCATCACCGTGCCGGCGCTGCCGGGTATGCGCACGGTGCGGCTGTCGCGGCCCGGCTTCGAGAGCAAAGTGGTGTCGGTTACGGTGCGCAACTTCCGCGTCAGCCGGGTCGACGAAACCTTAAGGCCCCTCTTTGACACCATGCTCTTCTGGGAGCTGCCGCCAGGTCAGATGGTCCGCCTCGACGGCGAGCGCCAGGCTTCACCGTTTGCCGGTCCGCTGCGGCCAGGGCGTTATCGGATCGAGCGCTGGGCCGGGCTGGAGCCGACCCGCTTTGAGGTCGTGATCCCAGAGGGAGGCGGGGTATTCCGCATCGACTTTGAGCAGCAGACCCTGGTTCCATTTGCGCCCTAGCCTACGGCGCGCTCAGCGTCAAGCCGTTAGCGTCAGGGCATGAAGCACGCTCTGATTATCGGCGCAGGTGGAATCGGCGGCGCAGTTGCCAGCCGCCTCGACGGTTACACGCTCACACTAGCCGGACGCAATGCCCGCACGCTAACCGACCTCAAACAGCAGCTCGGCGCCGACGCGGTGCTCTGCAACTTAAACAGCGAGCTAGAGGTCAAAGCCCTGGCCGATACCCTGTCCAAGCTCGACCTCATGGTCTACGCCGCCGGCGCTATCTATCCCGAACCGCTAACGACCACCTCGGCTCAGCACTGGCACGAAACCTTCGAGGCCAACGTCACCGGGCTGTTCTACTGTCTAAAGCATATAGCGCCTAAGTTCAGCGCCGGGGCGCGCGTGTTTGTAATCGGGGCCCGGCCTGAGCTGGTAACGCTGCGCAACTTCGGCGCTTACGCGGCCAGCAAGGCGGCGGTAACGGCGCTGTGCCAGGTAGCAGCCTTAGAGCTGCGCCGCCAGGCCAGCCTTACGTTAGTGCTGCCCAAAGCAGTGCGCACCCCGTTTTGGGAAGGGGTCGGCACGCCGCCTCGGGACGCGCTTGGGCCTGACCAGGTAGCGGAGGCCATCGTGGCTGCCCTGCAGAGCGAGCCGGTAGCCGAGCTGCGGGTGGGATAGTCAGCTTTGCTGCCAGCACAGCCGATTGTCGCGCAGCTCAAAGCCTATCCGGCCCGCTTCACGCAGGTAGCTAAGATAAGCCTGCACCGTGCAGAGGTTAAGCGTGTAGCGCGGCAGGTCGTTAATCGCGATGCCGAGCGCGTCGCAGGTGGTTTTTAGCACTGTGGCGCTATCGACACCGATACATGCCGCCGCGACTACCTCGGCGGCACGGTCGAGCGCGGCCAGGTTGGCGGCTACTAGGCCACCGACCTCCTCGGTCGGCTCACCGTGGCCGGGCACTACCACCCGAGCGCCGAGCGTCCCCACTGCTGCCATGCTCGCCCGCTGCCGGCCGATGTCTTGACCAAAGGGGAGCGGGTACTTCTCCAGCAGGCCAAGGCCGAACACTGCATCGGCGGCGATCAGCACATCATCGACCTGCACGGCGTAGTGGCGGTGGGCATGGCCGGAGGTGTCTAATACTGTGAGGGTGACGCCGAACAGCCCAAGTTCCCCTGGTGCCAGCAGGTAATCGACCGGCGAGGGCTTGGCTAATAGCCACTTGTTGAGCATTTCGGCCGGGGGTTTGGCTCCCGCAAACAGGTAGACCGGCTCGAGGTAGGGCTCTTGCATGATGCTGGCCTCAAACGGCGGCGCGTAGACCGGCAGGCCCAGGTTGCGGGTCAGATAATCGTTGCCGCCGTAGTGGTCGGCGTGCGAGTGGGTGTTGACGATGGCTGCCGGTCTAACGCCTCGCGCCTCGCAGGCTTGGGCCAGGCGCCGGCCGTGGTCCTTGTCCTGCCCGGTGTCGATCAGCACAGCCTGGCCGCCTTCGCCTACTACCACCGCGCAGTTGACGCTATCGGGGAGGTAGTAGACGTGCTCGCTAAGTGGGATCAGGCCGGGGGCTCGAGCCATAGCGGGAGCATAACAGACCAGCGCGTCGTTGCCGGGTGTTCGCAACAGGGACGGTTTTGTGGCCCCTAGCAAGCCCCTGGGTATGACATTTTTTACCCCTTGATGCCTAACCCTCGTTACCACCGCTCTCAGCCGCTAGCGACCATAGTCAAACTTAAAGCAGCGGCTTCTCATGCGCAACGGGTAGATCCCCCAGCCAGCGAATCTGATGAGCCGTTTTTGCCAGCATGCGCGCTAGGCGCGGCGCCGCCGCTCCGCCAGGGAGGCTTCAAGTGTGCTCTTGATGACTGCGGGCCACTCCGGGGTGATGATCACTTCGTCGATGTCGGCCCCTTGAGCCTTGCAGTAACCGATCAAAAGACCCTCGCCTTGCAAACTGCTGGCGATCACCATCACTTTCTTGCCGAGCACCGGCACCTTGGCCTTGCCGACATGGTAGCCGGGGAAGCTGTTGGGCACGTTCACATCGTCAAGCGGCACCACCCGCAGGTACTCGATGGCAGCGACCGGGATCTCCACTGCACCGCGGTAGCGCTCGATTGTGAGGGTAGTCGGTGTGAGGCTGTACATGAGGCGCTCGGCCCCTTTGATGCCGCGACGCAGCGAGAAGGCGGCCAAGCCGAGGGTCATTAGCACCAACAAGAGCGCGACCGAGAGTGGCACGGTGGTGATCGGGGTGGTCAGCAGCGGGATCAGCACCGCGCCCAGGGCAAACCACACACCGAAGCGCAGCTTTACCCACAGCGACGCGCTATCTTCGCGTTTCAGCAGCTCCGTGTACGCCATTCGCTTGAGTTTAGCTAACTTGGGGATCCTTGACAAGGCGCGCCAGATAGAACCCGTCCAGGCCCTCGACAGGGAGCACCACAGCGCCATGGTCGGTGGCGCGGTAAGGGAGGGGCAAGGAGAGTCTATCCGCGCGCAGTTCAGGGTAGCGTGCCAAAGCCGCAGCGACGACCTCGTCGCCTTCGTCGGGCGTTAGGGCGCACACCGCGTAGACCAGCGTGCCGCCGGGGGCGGTCAGCTCCCCGGCGGTAGCGAGTAACTGCCGTTGCAGCGCGGCCAGCTCTTTTATCGCTTCCTCGGTCACCCGCAGCCGGATCTCGGGGTTGCCGCGCAGCGTGCCGGTCCCCGAGCAGGGGGCGTCGAGCAGCACCTTGGCGGCGGGCTCAAGCGGCGGCACCTGCCTGAGATCGTAGCTATGGTGCTCGGCCTTAAGCCCCAGTCGCGCCAGGTTCTTTTTGGCGGCGGCCAGCTTGGCGGGCATAAGCTCGATGCTGACGGGCTCTGCCCCGGCATAGGCGATCTCAGCCGCCTTGATGCCGCTCCCGCTGCAAAGATCGAGCACCCGCTCGCCCGGCTGTGGCGCCAGGAGCCAGGTAGGCAACCGCGAGGCAGGGTTTTGCGGCTGCACCCAGCCGCGCCGGAAGGCTTCGTGTGCCGCCAGCGGCTTGGCGGGGCGGACGGCGAGGCTGCCCGGCAGCGGCCCCGGCGTAACGGTTGCACCTTCAGCCGCGAGGCTAGCAGCAGCGGCTTGGTGATAGCTGGTGAGCCACAGCGGTTCAGGCTCCAGCATGGCTTGGCCGATCTCGTGAGCCGTCGCTGCACCGAACTGCGCCTGCCAGTAGGCATAGAGCCATTCGGGCACGCCGGCCTGCTGGGCGAGAGTGGGGTTGTCAGGCAGAGCAACGCGGCGCAGCACCGCGTTGACCAGCCCGCTCAGCTTAGGGGCCTGAGTTTTGGCGACCGCTACCCACTCATAAACCGCAGCCCACCGGGGGGTCTGGCGGATGAGCACTTCGTAGCTCCCCAGCAGCAGGATGCTCTTAGCGGCGTGGGGAAGCCTTTCGGGTGATCTTAAGTGGGGCGCTAAGCAAGCCTCCAGCAACACGGCATGGCGCAGCGTCCCGTAGACCAGGTCGGTAGTAAAGCCCCGTTCCTGCGGCGCAGCCTGACTACGCGACAGCGCCGCATCCAGCACCGGGGCGGCAAAGGCCCCACCGAGGACGCGGCGCAATACGTCACAGGCCAGGCGGCGCAGCGACAATTACTCCCGATTAGCCAGGAAGATGCTCAGGTAGTAGAGCAGGTAGGCCAGCGACGCAGCCAGGGCGGCCACGTAGGTCATGGCAGCAGCGTTTAGGACCATGCGCGCCCCACCGCTGTCGCTGGGAGTGACTAACCCCATCTGTGCCAGTTGCCGCATGGCGCGGTTGCTGGCATCGAACTCGACCGGCAGCGTGACTAACTGGAACAGCACTGCGGCGGCGAACAGGATGATGCCGATCTGGGCCAAGCCCATAGCGCCGATCATAAAGCCGATGATCACCAGCCAAGGGCCGAAGTTCGCGCCGATGCTGGCGACCGGCACCAGCGCTGCGCGGACCTGCAACGGGGTATAGCCCTTGGCGTGCTGGATGGCGTGACCGACTTCGTGGGCAGCGACCGCCATCCCCGCCACGCTGGCTTTGCGGTAGTTATCCGCCGAGAGCCGCACCGTGCGGCTGCGCGGATCGTAATGATCGGACAGCACCCCCTGCACAGGCTCGACCCTGACATCGTGCAGGCCATTAGCGCGCAGCATGGCCTTGGCGACCTCGGCGCCGCTCAGCCCTGAGGCGTTGGCTACCCGGGCATAGCGCCCATAGGTGCGCTTAAGCCAGAACTGGACCAGCAAGGTGCCAACAAAGGTGATGATAAACAGCCACAGTCCAAAACCCATGTTACCCTCCTTTGACCGTCTCACACAGGTTCCTAGTTGGTCGCAGCGCAAGCCCCGACCGCCAGCTTGTCGTGAGTCAGCAAACAGGTACGGCTTACGCCACACCTAACACTTACCAGCGTACTCAGATTCTGTGAAAGTACCGTGAGCAGCTCTACTTAAACCCCCTCCAGGACTAGCCCGGCGCACGCGGCTGAGAGCGAACGCTGAATCTGACCGCGGTGCGCTCTTCGTTTTGCAGCTCGAGCTTGACAAACGAAGGCCGGGTGTAGAGGTCAAGGCCGTCAGGCTCGATGTAGCTGCGGGCAATAGCAATAGCTTTGACCGCCTGGTTGACTGCCTGCGGGCCGATGGCCTGCACCTCGACCTCGCCCTGGCTTCTGAGCAGCGCGGCGATGGCCCCGGCCACGGAGTTGGGGCGGGAACTACCCGATACGCGTAACGTTTCGATGATGAACCTCCTCCTCGGCAGGAGCCTAAACTGTAGCGCACTGGCAGAGACAGGCTGCGACAGTATCGATGCGGGGAACAATGCAGATCAAGCAGAGCATGGTCTCACCTGAAAAGTTCTATTTTTATGATAGCGCATTTCAGCCGCCGGAGTGAGGCCCGCGCTTCATAACGGGAAGGGTGCTGACCGCTCGACCGCAGCGCCTTCTTGACAGCGCCCAGCGCACCCGCTATACTCCCTTCCATGACGGCCCCTGCCCTGCTAGGGATGCTAATTCTAAGTTGTCGGGGTGTCGTCGCGTAGCGCGCAGTCGGCGTATACGACCACCCCGCCCCAATCGGCGGGGTGTTTTCGTTAAGGCCGGAAAGAGGTGGCAATGAACGGTGCACAGGCAGTTCTCAAGGCGCTCGAGCGTGAAGGGGTGCAGGTCGTCTTCGGCCATCCCGGCGGCGCAATCATGCCCGTCTACGACGCGCTCTACGACTCACCCATCCGGCACGTCCTGGTACGTCACGAGCAGGCGGGCACCCACATGGCCGACGCCTTCTACCGGGCCAGCGGGAAGGTCGGAGTGGTGTTTGCTACCAGCGGGCCAGGGGCCACTAATACGGTAACCGGCTTGGCGACCGCCTATATGGACTCGTCGGCGGTAGTGGCCATCACCGGCAACGTCCCCAGCACGTTAATCGGCACCGACGCCTTTCAGGAGGCCGATATCTACGGCATCACCGGGCCGGTGACCAAGCACAACTACCTGGTGCGCCATGTCAACGAGCTCCCCAAGATTATCAAAGAGGCGTTTCATATCGCCGCGACCGGGCGTCCCGGGCCGGTTTTGATCGATATCCCCAAAGATGTGCAGCTCGCTCCGTTCACCGGCTCCTGGGACGTCCCGATCGATCTGCCGGGCTATCGCCCGACCGTTACGGGGCACAGCGGGCAAATCCGCAAAGCAGCCGAGGCGATTCGGCAGGCTAAGCGCCCGATCTTAATCGTTGGCGGCGGCGGCCAGGCAGCAGCTGAGCAGGTCAGCGACTTTGCCGAGCATACCAATCTGCCGGTCATCACCACGCTGATGGGGATCGGCGCCTACCCTGCTGGGGCCCCCAACCATCTCGGGATGCCGGGGATGCACGGCACCGTGACCGCCAACCGGGCTATTACCAACTGCGATCTGATCATCGGCGCCGGACTGCGCTTCGATGACCGGGTCACCGGCAAGGTCAGCCGCTTTGCCCCTAACGCCACTATCGTACATATCGACATCGACCCGGCAGAGATCTCCAAGCTCGTCAAGGCCCACATACCGGTAGTCGGCGACCTTAGCGATGTGTTGCCGCGCCTGGCCGAGCTGCTGCCGCCGCTAGACATCGCGTCTTGGTGGACACAACTACGCGAGTGGAAGACCAAGTACCCCGAACGTTACAAGAAGGACAAGCCGCTTGTCTCGCAGGAGGTCATCGAGCTGCTGCGCGAGGCGACCGGCGGCGACTGTATCGTGACTACCGAGGTCGGTCAGCATCAGATGTTCGCGGCGCGGCTCTTCCCGACCAGCCGGCCGCGCACCTGGCTCAGTTCGGGCGGCTTAGGGACCATGGGCTTCGGCTTTCCGGCCGCCATCGGGGCGGCCTTAGCGCGCCCCGGCGAACTAGTGGTGTGCATAGCCGGTGATGGCAGCTTCCAGATGAACGTCCAGGAGCTGGCCACCCTCTACAAGCACCAGCTGCCGGTGATCGTGGCCATCTGCAACAACGGCGTCCTGGGTATGGTGCGGCAGTGGCAGGAGATGTTCCACGCCCAGCGCTACAGCGAGGTCTATTTGGCCGACTCTAACCCGGATTTTGCCAAGCTGGCTGAAGCCTACGGCATCGCCGGGTACAACGTCTTTGACCGTGAGGAGGCCAAGCGCTTAGTCCCCGAAGTGGTCGCCAAGCGCCAGCCGGCGGTTATCAACTTCGTGGTTTACGAGTCGGAGAAGGTCTTCCCGATGATCCCGGCCGGCGCCGGGGTCGACGAGATGATCATCGGCGACCAGGAGCCCGATCCGAGCGAAGTGAGAATGTCTATGGAGCCGGTCGCGGTGGGAGAGAGGGCATGACCCACCGCCACGTTATGAGCGTCACCGTGCAGGATAAACCAGGGGTGCTGGTGCGTATCGCCAGCCTCTTTGCCCGCCGCGGCTACAATATTGAGTCGCTGTCGGTAGCGCAGTCCGAACTGCCCGGCATCTCGCGCACCACCTTTGTGGTGACCGGCGAAGAGCACACGCTCGAGCAGGTCCAGAAGCAGCTCTATAAACTGATCGACGTGATCAAGGTGATCGACCACAGCGAGGCGGCCTTTATCGACCGCGAGCTGATGTTGATTAAGGTCGCCATCAAGGCCCCGGAAGACCGCGTGGAGGTGCGCCAAGTCGCCCAGGACTTCCGCGCCCGCATCGTCGATGTACACCGCCAGGCGCTGATCTTCGAGGTGACCGGGGACGAAGGGAAGCTTGAGGCCTTTATCGAGCAGATGCGCCCGTTTGGCATCCTGGAGCTGATCCGCACCGGCCGGGTGGCACTCACCCGCAGCGCCGCCGATCCCAAGGCGGTCGGTCACTTCGCCAAGGTTGCCTGATGGACACCATATCGCTTCTGCCAACAGCGGTGTCAGCCTATCAGCTAGTCAGCCGGTCAGGCTATCAGCAACAACCACTGGCTGAACGACTGAGAGGCTGGAAGGCTTAAGGGGTCGCCCCTACTCGAATACTTGACTACTCGAATACTTGACTACTCGAATACTTGACTACCGATCTCCGGAGGAACCCTATGGCCACCATCTACTACGACCACGACGCCAACCTCGCCCACCTTGAGGGGCAGACCATCGCCGTTTTGGGTTACGGCTCACAGGGTCATGCCCACGCCCTAAACGCCAAGGAGTCCGGCCTTAGTGTCGTCGTCGGCCTGCGCCCAGGCTCGGCTAGCGGGAGCGACGCCGAAGCCGCCGGGCTGCGGGTCATGGCGGTGCCGGAGGCTGTTAAGGCCGCCGACCTGGTGATGGTGCTGCTCCCGGATGAGGTGCAAGGCGCCATTTACCGAGACCAGATCGCCCCCAACCTGCAACCGGGCGACGCGCTGATGTTCGCTCACGGTTTTAACATCCACTTCGGGCAGATCCAGCCGCCCCAGGAGATCGACGTGTTCATGGTCGCTCCCAAGGGGCCGGGTCACCTGGTGCGCCGTACGTTTGCGGAAGGGGCCGGGGTGCCGTGCTTAATGGCTATCCATCAAGATGCTACCGGCACTGCCAAGCAGCGCGCTCTGGCCTATGCCAAAGCCATCGGCGGGGCCAGAGCCGGGGTGTTGGAGACCACCTTCAAGGAGGAGACCGAGACCGACCTCTTCGGTGAGCAGGCGGTGCTGTGCGGCGGGGTCACGGCGCTGATGCAGGCCGGCTTTGAGACGCTGGTTGAGGCCGGGTATGACCCCGAAATCGCCTACTTTGAGTGCCTGCACGAGATGAAGCTGATCGTGGATCTGATCTATGAAGGGGGCCTAGAGCGCATGCGCTACTCGATCTCCAACACCGCCGAGTACGGCGACTATAAGACCGGGCCGCGCCTTATCACCGAGGCGACCCGCGCCGAGATGAAGAAGATTCTCGCCGAGATTCGCTCAGGCGAGTTCGCCAAGGACTTCTTGAGCGAGAACTTAGTCGGTCAGCCGCGCCTCAAAGCGGGCCGCAAAAACACTGAGGCCCACCTTATCAGTCAGACCGGTAAGCGCTTGCGGAAGATGATGCCGTTTATTAGGGGCCAAGGTTGAGCTTGTTGATGCCGCGTAATCCCCCCCGGCCTCCGGCCACCCCCCTTAGTAAGGGGGCAGGGGGGATTCTCGGTAAAGGTTTAATCCTTAGACCACTTTGAGTGAAGGAGGACCATGGCCTACATCAAGATCTTCGACACCACCCTGCGCGACGGTGAGCAGTCGCCGGGGGTGGCCTTAAACACCAAGGAGAAGGTGGAAATCGCGCGGCAGCTAGCCCGGCTGGGCGTAGATGTGATCGAGGCGGGCTTCCCCATCGCCTCGCCGGGGGACTTTGAGGCGGTGCGCGCTATCGCCTCAGCCATCGATCAGGAGTCGGATAAGGTGGTAGTAGCAGGTCTGGCCAGGGCCAACCAGGCCGATATCGAGCGGGCGGCAGCGGCAGTGGAGAAGGCCAAAAACCCGCGTATCCACACCTTTATCGCCACCAGCCCCATCCACATGCAAAAGAAGCTCCGGCTTACGCCTGACGCCGTGCTCGAGCGGGCAATTCAGGCCGTCAAGCTGGCTAAGTCGTTTGTAGCTGACGTTGAGTTCTCTGCTGAGGACGCCGGGCGCAGCGATCCCGAGTTCTTGATCCGAATCTTCACCGAAGCGGTCAAGGCCGGTGCCACCACTATCAATATCCCCGACACGGTTGGCTATCTGATGCCCTGGGAGTACGGCGAGCTGGTCCGAACTATCATTGCGCGGGTGCCTAACAAGGGAGTCACCTTTTCTACCCACTGCCACGACGACCTGGGCTGCGCGGTGATCAACTCGTTAGCCGGCGTTAAGGCCGGTGCCACACAGGTTGAATGCACCATCAACGGTATCGGTGAGCGGGCCGGCAACGCCGGCCTCGAAGAGGTGGTGATGGCCATCCACACCCGGCGCGACTTCTGGGCGCACCAGACCGGCATCAACACCCGCGAGCTGTACCGCACCAGCCGCCTGGTCTCCAGCCTGACCGGCATGGTGGTGCCGCCCAATAAGGCCATTGTCGGCGACAACGCCTTCGCGCACGAGTCGGGCATCCACCAGGACGGCGTCATCAAGGCTATCGAGACCTACGAGATCATGTCGGCGGAGCTGGTTGGGCGCAAGGCAGGCGAGCTGGTACTCGGCAAGCACTCGGGCCGCAACGCCTTCAAGCAGCGGCTCAAAGAGCTCGGCTATGAAGGTCTGGATGACGAGCAGGTCAACACCCTGTTCAAGCAGTTCAAGGACTTGGCCGACCTCAAGCAGACCATCACCAACGACGATATCCGGGCGCTGGTAGACGCCGAGACGACCAAGGTCGCCGAGACCTACCGGCTGGCACACTTGCAGTTCCAGTCCGGCACAGGCGGCATGACCCCACAGGCGCTAGTTAGGCTCGAGACGCCCGAAGGGGTAGTCGAGGCCACCGCTACCGGCAGCGGCCCGGTCGACGCCAGCTACAAGGCGCTGAGAACTTTGACGCCTCTGCCGCTGGTGCTCGAGCGCTACGATCTAAAGGCCATCGGCAGCGGGACCGACGCGCTGGGCGAGGTATCGATCCGCGTTCGCAGCGACGGGCAGATCATCCACGGCCGGGCTATCTCGACCGATGTGGTACATGCCTCGGTGCTGGCCTACGTTGACGTGCTCAACAAGCTAGCGGCAGGGTTCGGGCGGGTGCGCGTCTCACCGCAAGAGGCGGCGACGCTGTAAGCGGTGGAGTCGGCTATGCCACGAGAAGCGCGGTTAGGCGACTGCGAGGTTGAGTGGGCCAAGCTTGATGAAGCCGCAGCGCTCAAGCGCTACCGACTGCTGAGATGTTGCGGCACGTTGGACTGGCATGAGGTGAGGGAGCATGAGTCGAGTTATTGAAATCTACGACACCACCCTGCGCGACGGCACTCAGGGCCAGGACTTCAACCTCACCAGCGAGGACAAGGTAGCCATCGCCAAGCGGCTCGACGCTTTCGGGATGGACTATATCGAAGGGGGCTGGCCCGGTTCTAACCCCAAGGATGCGCGCTTTTTTGAGCTGATGCAGAGTGTCCCCTTGCAGCGTGCGCAGTTGGCAGCCTTTGGTTCCACTAGGCGCAAAGATGTCGGCTGCGAGCACGACGCCAGCATCCAGATGCTACTAGCAGCGCAGACGCCGGTGGTGACCATCTTCGGCAAATCCTGGACGCTCCATGTCACTGAGGCGCTCGGGGCGACGCTGGAGCAAAACCTGGTGATGATCCGCGACTCGGTGGCCTACTTTAAGGCCCACGGCAAGACGGTGATCTACGACGCCGAGCACTTCTTCGACGGCTACCGGGCCGACGCCGCGTATGCCCTGGCCACGCTGGAGGCAGCGGTGGCGGGCGGAGCCGACAGGCTGGTGCTGTGCGACACCAACGGCGGGTCGCTGCCGGAGCTGGTGGCGGCGCGAGTGCGCGAGGTGGTCGGCCGCTGGCCGGTGCCGGTTGGCATTCATGCCCACAACGACTGCGAGCTGGCGGTGGCCAACTCGCTGGCCGCAGTGCAGGCGGGCGCCACCCATGTTCAGGGGACTATCAACGGCTACGGCGAACGCTGCGGCAACGCCAACTTAGTCAGCATTCTGGCTAATCTGGTCATCAAGCTAGGCTACCCCCAGCCCCAAGCTGTCTCACAGCTCCGCGAGCTGTCGCGGCTGGTCGACGAGCGGGCCAACCTCAACCCCAACATCCGCGCCGCTTACGTCGGCGACGCGGCCTTCGCCCACAAGGGCGGCGTACACGTCTCGGCGGTCAACAAGAACCCGCATACCTACGAGCATATCCCCCCCGAAGTGGTCGGCAATCAGCGGCGGGTGCTGCTCTCTGACCTCTCGGGCCGAGCCAACGTGCTGGCCAAGGCCGCCCAGTACGGCGAGGCGGTTCACGACGCCGGCGTGGCGCAGGTGGTAGCGCGCTTGAAAGAGCTCGAGCACCGCGGTTACGCCTTCGAAGGGGCCGAGGCCAGCTACCAGCTGATGAGCAAGAAGGTGTGCGGGCAGTATCAACCGTACTTCGTGCTGCACGGCTATCACGTCACTATCGACAAGCGCGAGAGCGACCGTGTCCCGCTGTGCCAGGCGACCATCAAGGTCGAGGTCGATGGGCAGCTCGAGCACACCGCCGCCAACGGCGACGGGCCGGTCAACGCCCTGGATCGGGCGCTGGCCAAGGCGCTAACACGCTTCTATCCCAGTCTGGCCGAGCTACAGCTCACCGACTACAAGGTGCGCGTGCTGTCTGGGCCCGAGACGGGGACTGCCAGCTTGGTGCGGGTGTTAGTCGAGATGCGCGACGGCCACGAGCGCTGGGGGACGGTCGGCGCCAGCAGCAACATCATCGACGCCTCCTATGAAGCGCTGATCGACGCCATCGAGTACAAGCTCCTCAAAGACCGCGTGCCTCCCAAGGGTGCAGCGCCGCAGCAGGTCGCTGTCAGCTCGACTGCGGGGTGATGAACGAGAAAGAATCAGCAACCTTCCACAACCCTACTTGAATACTCGGCTACTTGAATACCGCTTTCGCCACCCACCGCGATGCAGAATTATACGTCTAGCAAGCCGCACGAAACTTTCATTTCAAAACTGTTAGAGCTACTTTTCCAACGATCCAAAGGTGTTTTATAGCTTTTTGCTGGATTTCGATACCTTTGGATAAGCGCTACCTGCCTTGCATTAAAATTGACAGCTGGCGCCCGACTCGCTATACTGCGATTTGCAGCCGTGGGGTATGGCTGCACCCTTGTTTATGGCGCGTGATACTATCCTGCCAGCACACCGAAACCCGGCTGCCCGTTAGCGCCCGTCCTGGTAAGGGAGGGAAAATGTACAGCGATTTTGAGACCTTGGCTTATCCCCATGAGCGCGATGCCTGCGGGGTCGGCTTTATCGCCGACCTTCAGGGACGGAAGTCTCACGCCATCTTAGCGCAGGCCTTAACGGCGCTGCGCAACCTGAGCCATCGCGGTGCGGTCAGCGCCGACGGCTACACCGGCGACGGCGCCGGGGTGCTAACGCAAATCCCACACGCCCTCTACCGCCGCGAGCTGGCCGCGCAGGGGATAACGCTTACGCGGGATGAGGACCTGGCGGTCGGTATGATCTTTATCGCCAACGACGCCCCGGCTTCAGCCATCCGCGAGGTGATCGAACAGGTCGTCGCCGAGGCCGGCATCGCACCGCTGCTGTGGCGCGAGGTACCTATCGACCAGCATGTCTTGGGGCCCGGCGCCAAGCAGCGCTGTCCCTTTATCTGGCAGCTGCTGATGGGCCGCCCGGCCGGCCTTGAGGACGATGCTTACGAGCGCCTGCTCTATCTGACCCGCAAACGGCTCGAGCGGCGCCTGAGCGAGCTAAACCTGGGGCGCTGCTACGTGCCGTCGTTCTCGCACCGCACAGTGGTCTACAAAGGGCTGATGGTGGCACCGCAGCTGAGCCGCTTCTACCCCGACCTGGCCGACCCCCTATACCAGACCGCGCTCGCCCTCTTTCACCAGCGCTACAGCACCAACACTTTGCCGAGCTGGTCGCTGGCGCACCCGTTCCGCCTGCTGGCCCACAACGGTGAGATCAACACCCTGCAAGGGAACGTCAATCTGATGCGCGCCCGCGAGCCCGTCTTGACCAGTAGGTTGTGGGGTCAGGACGTGCGCGACTTAACGCCGGTGATTAGCCCAGGCGGCAGCGACTCGGCGGCGCTGGATAACGCCTTGGAGCTGCTGGTCTTATCAGGCCGCGACCCGCTGCACAGCCTGATGATGCTGGTCCCTGAAGCCTTTGAGCACTACCCCGAGATGGACCCTGAGCTGCGCGGCTTTTACGAGTACCACAGCACTCTGATGGAGCCGTGGGACGGCCCGGCGGCGCTGGTCTTCTCCGATGGGCGGGTGGCCGCCGCCGCCTTAGACCGCAACGGCTTGCGCCCGCAGCGCTACTACCTCACTAACGACACGCTCATCGTCGGTTCAGAAGCGGGGATGGTCCCTGTCCCCAACGAGCAGATCGTCGAAAAGGGGCGGCTGGGGCCGGGCATGATGATCGCGGTCGATACCGTCAACCGGCAACTCCTGCGCAATCAGGAGATCAAGCGCCGCTACGCCTCGCGCCGCCCCTATCGGCAGTGGATCGAAAACCACCTGGTCAGGGCGCCTAAACACACTACCGAACTTGAGACCCCTTGGGAGGCTGAGTCGCTGCGCCGCCTGCAGAAGGTCTTTGGCTATCACCGTGAGGACTTCGACCGCATCCTCAATCCGATGGCCTTCGAAGCCGACATCCCGGTCGGCTCGATGGGCGACGACACCCCGCTAGCAGTACTGTCTGAACAGCCGCAGCAGCTCTACCGCTACTTTAAGCAGCGCTTCGCTCAGGTGACCAACCCGCCCATCGACCCTTTGCGCGAACGCCTGGTGATGTCGCTCCATACCGTAATCGGCCCGCGCGGCCCGCTATTAGCAGAAGCCCCAGAGGGGGCCAGGCTCATCCAGTTTTCCTCGCCGATCATGGACGAGGCAGATATCGCCTGGTTGCGCAGCCAGACGCTCTTCCCCATCACCACACTGAGCGCTACCTTCCCGCTTACCGCCGGGCCGGAAGGGCTTACGTCCGCCCTAACCCGCCTTTGCCAAGAGGCTGAGGAGGCGGTCAAGGGCGGAGCTGGTGCGCTGATCCTGTCAGATCGCGAGGTGGGACCGGACACCGTACCGATCCCCATGCTGTTGGCCACTAGTGCCGTCCATCACCACCTGATTAAAGGCGGCTTGCGCACCCGCACCGCCATCGCACTTGAAAGCGGCGAACCGCGCGAGGATCATCACTTTGCCTGCCTGATCGGCTACGGCGCGGCGCTGATCCACCCCTACCTGGCCCTAGCCAGCGTGCGCGACCTGGCTGCCAATAGCCCGCTGAGCCCGGAGCAGGCCGTTAAGAACTACCGCCAAGCGCTTGACAAGGGGCTGTTAAAAATCATGTCCAAGATGGGGATTTCGGCCATCGCCTCATACCGCGGCGCGCAGATTTTTGAGGCGGTAGGGATCGACCAGGCGGTAATCGACAGCTACTTCCCCGGCACGCCGAGCCGCATCTCCGGCGCCGGGCTGGCAGCCTTTGCCACCGATGCCCTGGTGCTCCACGCCGAGGCTTACGGCGAGAACCCCGAACTCAAAGACCGCGGCATCTACCGCTTCCGCAAGGCCGGCGAGTACCACGCCTTCAACCCGTTGGTCTTCAAGGCGTTGCACAAGGCGGTGCGAACCGAGAGCTTTGCGGACTTCCAGGAATATGCCCGCTTGGTCGACGAGCGCCCCCCCTGCAACCTGCGCGACCTGCTCAGTTACCACAAGGCCGAGACCCCGTTGCCCATAAGCGAAATCGAGCCTATTGAGGCCATTGTCAAGCGCTTCACTACTCAGGCCATGAGCCACGGCTCGGTCTCGCGCGAGGCCCACGAGACGCTAGCCATCGCCATGAACCGCTTGGGCGCCAAGTCGAACTCGGGCGAAGGCGGCGAAGACCCCGCACGCTTTAAACCCTACCCCCGCGATATGCCGGAGCTAAGCCACGCTCCCTGGCACCCCAAGGCCGGCGACTGGGGCAACAGCGCCATCAAGCAGGTCGCCTCGGGGCGCTTCGGCGTCACTCCGGACTATCTGGTCTCGGCCTGTGAGCTCGAGATCAAGATGGCGCAAGGGAGTAAGCCCGGCGAGGGCGGACAGATCCCCGGCCACAAGGTCAGCGGCGAGATCGCCCGCATCCGCCGCGCAGTCCCTGGTGTGACCTTGATCTCGCCGCCGCCACATCACGACATCTACTCCATCGAGGACTTGTCGCAGCTAATTTACGACCTCAAGCGCATCAACCCCTTGGCACGGGTCGGCGTTAAGCTAGTCTCGACCGCCGGAGTCGGCACCATCGCCGCCGGGGTGGCCAAGGGCTATGCCGATAATATCCAGCTCTCGGGCTATGACGGCGGCACCGGCGCCTCGCCGCTAGCTAGCATCAAACACGCCGGCGTCCCCTGGGAGCTGGGGCTAGCCGAGACGCAGCAGATGTTAATCAAGAACGATCTGCGTGGGCGGGTGACGTTGCGGACTGATGGCGGCATGAAGACCGGCCACGACGTGGTCATCGCGGCGCTCTTGGGCGCCGAGGAGTTCGGTTTCGGTACGGCGGCGCTAGTGGCGGCGGGCTGCGCCATGATCCGCCAGTGCCACCTCAACACCTGCCCGGTCGGGGTGGCTACCCAGCGCGAGGATCTGCGCGCCAAGTACCCCGGTCAGCCCGAGCATGTCATGAACTTCATGCTCTACCTGGCGCAGCAGGTGCGCATGATCTTGGCCGAGATGGGTTTTCGCACCTTGGACGAGATTATCGGCCGGGTGGAGTTGCTTAAGCCTAAGGCGGTAGCGCTGCCCAAGGCGGCCACCATCGACTTATCGGCCATCTTGCAGGACCCCGACCCCGGCGGGAGCAAGGCGCGCCGCTCACAGCAGCGCTGCAACGACCGCCCCGAAGTCGAGCCGCCGCTCGATGAAGTGATCTGGCATGACGCCCAAGAGGCAGTGCGCCGCGGCTCGCCGTTTAGCCGACACTACCCCATCACCAACCGCGAGCGCACCGTAGGCGCTCGCCTGTCGGGGGAGATCGCGCGGCGCTATGGGGCCGAAGGCTTACCGAGCGGCACCATCAACCTGAGCTTCAGCGGCACGGCCGGACAGAGCTTTGCCGCCTTTAACAACCGCGGTATGCGCCTGCAGCTCGTTGGAGAGGCTCAAGACTACGTCGGCAAGGGGATGTACGGCGGTGAAGTTGCCATCCGCCCGCCGACATCGGCGCTCGAGCATAGTAGCGTGATCATCGGCAACACCGTGCTGTACGGCGCTACCGGCGGCAGCCTCTATGCCGCGGGCAAGGCGGGCGAGCGCCTGTGCGTGCGCAACTCCGGCGGGTATGCGGTGGTGGAGGGCTGCGGCGACCACGGCTGCGAGTACATGACCGGCGGCGTGGCGGTGATCCTCGGTGAGGCGGGCCGCAACTTCGGCGCCGGGATGTCCGGCGGGGTAGCCTACGTCTATGACCCGGAAGGGGTATTCCCCGGGCGTGTCAACCGCGGCATGGT
>JAGXSO010000069.1 GCA_018333775.1 Truepera sp. | reverse complement strand
CCCCTCCCCCCAGCCAAGCCAGCTACTATATCTCCCCCACCGGCTCTGACAGCAACGACGGCAGAACCCCCAGCACCCCCTTTCGCACTATTCAACGAGCCGCCTCAGTCGTTCGCCCAGGCGACCTTGTTTACCTACGCGGCGGCTCCTATTACTCCTCCTCTTACATCGATCTCGCCACCTCCGGCACTCCAGACCGACCCATCGTCTGGGAGTCCTACCCTGGCGAGCGCGCTATCATTAACGGTCGCGACGCCCCCAATGGCGGGCGCGGCGCGGGTTTTGTCAGAATCTACGGCAGCCACCAGGTCTTCCGCAATCTCGACATCACCAACACCCCCCAGCACGGCTTTCTAATTATCGATGCTAACCATATCGTCTTCGATGGCATTCGCGGCTACTTCAACCGCGGCACCCCCATCAACGGCTTCCGCACCAGCCATAGCCTTTTCATCAACAACGTGCTATGCGACAATGCCGACCCGCAAAACAGCTATGACGATGCCGACGGGCTCACTATCGCTTTTGGCGACAATAACATCGTCCGTTACAACATATTCTGCCGTAACTCCGACGACGGTCTTGACATCTGGCGCTCCACCAACACCCTGGTTGAATACAATATCGCCTACAGCAATGGCTACAACAGCGTCGGCAATATCTATCACAACCGTCTTGTTAACGGTTTCAAGCTCGGCGTCTATAACCTCCGCGACGGTGGTGGTCATACCGTCCGTTTCAACCTTGCTTACAACAACACCGGTTTTGGTTTTATGGACAACGCTCCGGCCTCAGGTTTCACCCCCATCACCTTTTACAACAATACCGCCTGGAATAACGCCCAAATCGTCAACTGGGCAAGGGATATCAGCTTCCTTAGCGCTATCCCCCACATTGTCCGCAACAACTTGGCCGTCCTTGGCCCTAACTCCTTAGCCTCCAGCGCCGTTCAGCTTTCCTCTACAGTAATCCGCTCCCATAACAGCTGGGACTTAGGGATCACCAATCCGAACTTCATCAGTCTAGATACCAGCTCGGCATTCTTCCTGGCGCTAGCTCAGAACAGCCCCGCCATCGATGCCGGTATCGGTATGGGAGTACCCTATACCGGTGCTGCGCCAGACCTTGGCGCGCTGGAGTTTGGCCGGACCATCGCCGACCTTCTTGGGCCCAGCATGATATTAGCCAGCAGCAGTGAGCTCTACGCTTACCTTCAACCTTAGCCCGGCGGATTAGTTCAGCGCATAGGCTTTGCCCGCGCTCTTGGCTCCACACAGCGCGGGCAATCCCCTGCCTTTTCGGCATAGTCGCTAGATGGGGGCGTTTTTCGACCATCCTAAGAGCTTCATCACAGCCAAAACACTGTCGATCTCGTATCGTCACCTCGTGTTTAGGGAGCCTTTACAGCCGGGAAGCCTGGTTAGATTTACGATTACTCTGCGCCAGCGTAGTAGCCTGCCTAGTAGTGCAGGGTGGCCGCACGGTAAGGCTTATAGCGAGCCGAACCTTGCTCTCCTCAACGGGCCGCCGGTAGCTTGAATGAAGCAATCGCTCGTGCGGGTAGCGGCATATTTTGGGGCTATCGGAGTAAGTCAGCTGCTATCGTTTATCTTAATCATCCTGATTACGCACTTCTTATCACCTAAAATTTACGGCGAGTACGTGCTGGCACTCACTATTTCCAGCCTGGCCGGCATGGTCGGCTCAGCTTGGGTGCGCAATGTCGGTATGCGTCTCTATATTGACGCCAAGCAGTCGCGAGAGACCAGAGGCTTTTTCTGGAACCTCGCCCTGCTACAGGCCTCACTATTTAGCGCACTTTACGGGATAGTGCTGGTCGCTTTTTGGCTCCTGTCTTTAGAGCTAGCCTCGCTGCCTAGTCTGATCGCCGCCGGCATCGCCATTTTGATCGGCGATTTCTTTAGCCTAAACCTAAATCTGATCCGCATCGAGGAGCGCAGCACAGGGTATGCCATCGCCGAGTCGGGCAGCGCGGCGGTGCGTTTCCTGAGCACCCTGGGCGGATTACTGATCGGCTTTCACACCCCCGCCATGCTCTTTTTGGCGGCTTCTTTGGCTTATCTGCTAGGCGCCTTTTACGCCACCTACCTGCTCAACAGCTCACTTAGCGGCCCGCTCAGGTTTCAGCCGGCGCTGTTAAGGAGAGTGTTGCACCTCGGCCCCGCCTCAATTCCGCTCTCGCTCAGCGGTTGGGTAGAGCAACTTGCCGACCGCCTGATCTTGGAGCGCTTCACCACGGTGGCTATCGTTGGCATCTACAGCGCCGGTTATGCGCTGGCCGACCGCCTGTTGGGCGGAATCATCGCTGCTGTCTTCATGATGGCCTGGCCCGACGTGCTCAACGCCTGGAGCCGAGGTGGTGTAAGCGCCGCGCGGCTAGCTATCTTTCGAGCACAGCAGCTCTACAGTTGGCTAACCCTCGGACCGGCCTTATTCATCATCCTGTTTCACCTTGAAATCGTCACGCTACTAGGCCCAGCCTTCCGGGAGGCCGCTCCGGTGATCCCCATTATTGTGGCGGCAACCTGGCTGCGTGGCTTCATCCCCTACCTAAACCGCCACCTCGAGCTCCGCAAGCAGTTTGCCAAGATGTCGCTTATTACCTCGATAGGGGCGCTCCTTAACCTGGTCCTTAACTTCCTCCTTATCCCCCACTGGTCGATGGTGGGCGCCGCCTGGGCCACGCTGGTCGCCTATCTCATCATGGCCGTAATCTTTTGGTGGCTGCGGGACAGAGATCAGCAGCTACCTAGCGATTACCTCAAGGCCGCGCTCCTGGGTGGGTTAGCCTGGGTAGTGTCTACGGTTCTCCCCGTGCCGTCCTTCTTTCAGATGGCAATCTTCGTAGCCATCTATGCCCTGGGAGCTTACGCCATCTACCTGCGCCCCCAACTGAAAAGGCAACCCGCCGGCCTGTGACTTAAACTCTGAGGTGACCGCTGCACCTAACGCAGCGCCTCGGCATCATAAAATGCTTAAGCATACTATGACTCCCGTCCCCCTTACACACGGCTTGATTGTCTTTTGCAGCACTAAAGCTGGCGATCGGAGGGTGGCAGCATGCTGCCAAAGGTTACACTGATCATCCCCACCTACAATAGAGCCCGCCTGCTGTCCCGTGCCCTCGATAGCGCCTTGAGCCAGGATTACCCCGCCCTGGATATCATCATCGTCGATGACGGCTCGAGCGATAACACCCTCGAAGTCCTGACACCCTATCTCAGCCATCCCCGTATCCGCCTAGTCAGCCACCAGCACAATCGCGGCGTCACCGCCGCTAAGAATACCGGGCTTAACCACCTCCCCGCCGATACCGTCTACTTCGGTATCCTGGACAGCGATGATAGCCTGTATCCAAACGCCATTTCACAGCTGGTAGCCGCCTTTGCCAACGGCCACTACTCGCAGGTCTTTGGCTGGTGCGAAGATCCCGCTTCCGGTGAACGCACCGGCACCTCATCGGTACGTGAGGGGGTGATCCGCTACGAAGACGTATTGTGTGGCCGCTTTCGCGGCGAGTTTTGGCAGCTTACCCGCCTTGAGTTGCTCGGCAACCTGCGCTTTGATGAGCGGGCCGGCGGCGGTGAGGGCTCAGTTTGGTGGCCGCTGCTAAAGGTAGCCCCAGCCCTGTTAATCTCTGCCGTAGTACGAGATTATCACCGCTCAGGGACTGATCGCGTGAATCTCCCCACCCTCACTCCGACCGGTGCACTAAAGAAGATGTGGGTGTTTCGTTCCGAACTAAACGCCGTTGGCGAGGATATGCGCTCGCTCTGCCCGGCGCAGTACGCCGCCCACTGCCTTGAGGAGGCGAAGTGGGCCTGCATAGCCGGGCACAAGGCCGATGGATGGCGGGCCTGGCGCCAAGCGGTAAGCGCCCATCGCTCCTGGCGAGCCTTCTATATGGTGGCGCTCTTCCCCATCCCTACTAGGCTGCTCAGACGACTCTTCGCACTCCGTTATGCCTAACCTGCCGCCCACTAGCAATAAGCCTAGCTATCCTCCGGGCAAGATCGTTTTCGTCATGAACGGCTTCCTGCTGGGAGGGGCTGAGAAACAGTTAGCTACGCTGTTCTCGGCCCGCCCCTCCTTTATGAACGAGGTCGGGGTAGAGATTATCACCTTTTTGCCTACCCAATCCGACCTTATCGCCGACTGGTTCGCCGCAATGGGTGTTAAAAGCACTCTTATTAACCGCGAGGCGATGTCCTTCCCAAACTTCTTCTGGAAACTGGTGACGACGATACGATCCATCCGGCCTCAGATCGTCCACACCCTGCTCGACTCGTCGACTGGGACATGGGGGCGCCTGGCCGCCCGCTTAGCAGGCGTACCTTATATCTTTCACTCCGACCTTTCGCTGCGCGAAGACGGCACCCGGATCCACTTCCTGCTCCGTCCGTGGCTTGACCGGCTTACTAGGCGCTTCCTGCCCAACGCCGAGGCCACTGCCGAGCGGCTGGCGCGCTCCGGCGTCCCGCGGGAAAAGATCATCGTTATTCCCAACGGCGTCGATCTGGCCAAGTTCGCTCCTGATACCATCCCCTCGCCCAGAGCGGCTTGGGGTATTCCCGCTTCGGCACTAGTAGCCGGCTTTCTGGGGCGCTTTCACCCCATCAAGCGGCTCGATCTGCTGCTTGACGCCGTACTGCAACTCCCCGTCTCCGACCGGCCCGATTATCTCGTGCTAGGCGGCGACGGCCCCACCATGCCGATGGTTCGTGAGCGCGTAGCGGGCGATTCGTGGTTACAAGAGCACTGCCTGCTCCTGGGGACCGTTGAGGATGTGCCTGGCTTCATGGCCGGGATCGATTACCTGGTGCTCTGCTCAGACACCGAAGGGTTGCCCAACGCCGTTCTGGAGGCCATGGCCATGAGGCGGCCGGTGGTGGCCACCAGCGTCTCCGATCTGCCCAGACTGGTCAGCGATATCGGCTTTACCGCCGAGCCAGGCAACGCCGCCAGCTTGGCCCAGGCCCTAAAACAGATGCGCCACCTGCCACCGGAGCAGCGGGTGGCGATGGGCACCAAAGCGCGAGAGCGCGTGCTGGCCCATTACGACCTCAACGCTATCAGCGAACGCTTTTGGAGGGCCCATTTTGAAATTGTATCTTAATAGCGACCAGGCACCCCCCCTAGCCCTGTTCATGCCTTCGCTAAGTGGTGGCGGCGCCGAACGCGTCATGCTCAATTTGGCCCGCGGCATCTTACAGCACGGCCTGGCGGTAGATCTGGTGTTGGCCAAAGTCGAAGGGCCTTATTTGCAGCAATTGCCCACCGGGGTAAACATTATCGATCTGGCCTCTAAGCGAACTCTGGCCAGCATTCCAAGGCTTGCTAGCTATCTGCGTCAGCGGCAGCCTCAGGCGCTGCTAAGCGCCCTTAACCACGCCAATATGGCCGCCCTGGCTGCCAAGAAGCTATCCAGAACCTCAACGCGAGTCGTCGTCAGCGAGCACAACGAGCTATTTCCCGGCAAGCTGATGGACAAAGAGGGAATGGTCTTTCAGCGCCTGATGCGCCATACCTACACCTGGGCCGATGGGATAGTAGCCGTATCTGAGGGCGTAGCTGACAGCCTAGCTAGGGTCTGCAACATACCGCGCCACCGGATTATGGTCATCTACAATCCAGTAATCGGCGAAGAGCTGCACAAACGAGCCCGTGAGCCGCTGCGCCATCCCTGGTTTGCCCCTGGCGAGCCTCCCGTTATCCTCGGTATCGGCAGGCTCCATCAGCAGAAGGACTTTGGCAACCTGATTAGGGCTTTTGCCCTGCTTAGGAGGGAGCGGCGCGCCAAGCTTATCATACTTGGCGAAGGCGATGAGCGCCCGGCCCTTGAGCGCCTTATGCTCGAGCTTAGCCTGACAGAAGATATTAGCCTGCCGGGATTTGTCGACAACCCTTATACGTACCTGGCCCACAGTGCCGCCTTCGTCCTCTCCTCGGCTTGGGAAGGCTTACCCACCGTGCTGATCGAGGCTCTCGCCGTCGGCACGCCGGTGGTGTCCACCGATTGCCCTAGCGGACCTAGGGAGATCCTCCAGAATGGGAAGTTCGGCCACTTGGTGCCGATCCGGGATAGTGCCGCGCTCGCTACAGCGATGGCCGAAACCCTGGTCGGCCCAGCGCCCAAGGCACCGGCCGCTTGGCTTAAACAGTTCACGCTGGAGGCCGCCACCCGCCATTATCTAGCTGCGCTCGGTGTCAAGCTGCCGGAGCCCCTCACCGTCTCATGAAGATCGCCCTGCTATCGACCTCCCTGATGCGCGGCGGCGCTGAGATCCAGGTCTTCTTGCTGGCTCGCACCCTCCAGCGGCGCGGCCATGAGGTGCAGGTAATCAGCATGGTGGTGCCCGAGGCGTTCGAGTCGGAGCTGGCCGAACTCGGCATCCCGCTGCACAGCCTCAACATGAGGTCGGGTGCCCCCGACCCCCGCGCCCTGTGGCGCCTCGCCGCTATCTTGCGGGCCTGGCGGCCTGAGGTTTTGCACAGCCATATGATCCACGCCAATCTGCTGGGGCGCCTGGTGCGACTGCTGGTGCGCGTCCCGGTGCAGATTTCAACTGCGCACAATATCGATGAGGGCGGACGCTGGCGCGAGCAGGCTTATCGGCTTACCGATCCGCTGGCGACCATCACCACCAATGTCAGCCAGGCCGCTGTTGACCGCTACGTGCAGGTCGGAGCGGTTCCTGCCGCCAAGATCCGCTACGTGCCCAACGGGCTCGAGCTTACCCCCTTGGCGCAGGCAACGGCCTCGCGCTACTCGCTAAGGCAAGCTCTCGGCCTCTCAGACCAGTTCGTCTGGCTGGCGGTAGGCCGGCTCACTGTGCAAAAGGACTACCCCACCATGCTGCGCGCCTTGGCTGCAACGCTGGCGGAGTATCCTGAGATCCGGCTCCTCATCGTCAGCGAGGGGCCGCTGCGGGCCGATCTCGAGGCGCTCAGCGCGCAACTATCCCTGGCCGAACAGGTCACCTTCTTGGGGGCGCGTAACGATGTCCCCGCGCTGATGCAGGCCGCCGACGCCTACCTCATGTCCTCAGCCTGGGAGGGGCTGCCGATGGTGCTGCTCGAAGCTGCCGCCAGCCGCCTCCCGATCGTGGCGACCGACGTAGGCGGGAACCGCGAAATTGTGTGTGATGGCGAGTCAGGCTGGCTGGTGCCGCCCGGCGACCCGGCAGCGCTCGCTGCCGCTATGCAGCGGCTCATGGCCATGCCGAACCAAGCGCGGCAGCGGATGGGCGAGGCCGGGCGCGACTACGTACGGCAGCACTACGACTTAGAGCGCGTGGTCGATACCTGGGAGACTCTTTATCAGGAGCTGCTGTCGCGCTATCGTGGCTCAAGGGGGCAGGGGCCAATCACTGCAAGGCGTTCGTAATTGTCGGGCGAAGCCTTAAAACCTTTAGACTTAACTTATGGATCCATACGCACAGATGCTTGACCATCTAAGACGCTACCCTAAGCGCTGGCTTATCACCGGCGTGGCCGGCTTCATCGGCTCGAGCCTGCTTCAGCAGCTCCTGGCACTCAATCAAAAGGTGGTAGGGTTGGATAACTTTGCCACCGGCTTCCGGCACAACCTGGAGGACGTTTGCGCGGCGGTTGGCAGCAACTGGGAGAACTTCACCTTTCTCGAGGGGGATATTACCGACCTCGCGGCCTGCCGCACCGCGCTACGGGGCGTGGAATTGTCGGGCGAAGCCTTGGTCGTCTTGCACCACGCCGCTTTCGTGTCGGTGCCGGCTTCGCTGGAGGACCCCTTAACGGCCCACCAGGTCAACGTCGAGGGCTTTATGAACCTGCTCACTGCGGCGCGGGAGGCCGGGGTCAAGCGCCTGGTCTACGCTGCCACTAGCGCCAGCTACGGCGACGACCCGGCGGAGGTCAAGCGTGAGGAGGTGATTGGCAAACCGCTCTCGCCTTATGCGCTGACCAAGACCATCAACGAGCTGTATGCCGAGCTTTATGGGCGGCTCTATGGCCTGGAGACGGTGGGGCTGCGCTATTTTAATATCTTTGGGCGGCGGCAAGACCCGAACGGCGCCTACGCGGCGGTGATCCCTAAGTGGATCGCCAGTCTGCTTAACGGCGAGCGCTGCATTATCTTCGGCGACGGCGAAACCACGCGCGATTTTTGCCATATCGACAATGTGGTGCAGGCCAACCTGTTGGCCGCCACTACCCAGGAGCCTGCCGCGCTGGGCACGGTCTATAACATCGGCAACGGCGGCTGCACCACTCTCAACGTGCTGTACACCCTGATCCGGGACGGCCTGGCTGCGCTGGATCCGGCCTTCGCCCAGCTCAAGGAGAGGCCCGCCGAGTATGGCCCCTTCCGCCCCGGCGACGTGCGGCACTCCCAGGCCGACATCGGCAAGGCGGCGCGGCTGCTGGGTTACCGGCCCAGCGTGAGCGTAGCCGAGGGGCTGCATAAGACACTCGCCTGGTATGTTGCTCAGACGCGAGGCTGATGTTGCTTAAGCTCCTTATGGTCAGCAGCGTCCCCTCGACGCTGACTGCCTTCTTGCTGCCCTATGCCGAACACTTCCGCCGGCTGGGCTGGCGCGTGGACGCGCTGACGCGCGACGGTTCAGGCTGCGAGCGCTGCCTTAACACCTTTGATAACGTCTGGGATGTCGCCTGGTCGCGCAACCCGCTAAAACCCCAGAACCTGCTGGAAGCGCCGCAAACCATCCATGAGCTAATAGCGCGCCAGGGTTACGACATTGTGCACGTCCACGACCCGGTCGCCGCCTTTGTCACGCGCTTTGCGCTGCGCCGCCTCGAGCACCCCCAAGTCTTTTACACCGCTCACGGCTTTCACTTCTTTAAAGGGAACCACCTGCTGAAAAATGCCCTTTTCCTGACGCTGGAGAGGCTGGCCGGACGCTGGACCGACCATCTGATCGTCATCAACCGTGAGGATGAGGCGGCTGCCAAGCGCTACCGGCTCGTCCCGGAGGGGCAGCTCCATTATCTGCCCGGTATCGGCGTGGACACTGCGGCTTACAGCGCCGCGCAGGTCACAGCTGAGGAGGTCGAGGCCGTTCGCGCTTCGCTCGGGCTGAGAGGTGAAGACCCTCTGTTTTTGCTGGTCGCCGAGTTTAACCCCGGCAAGCGGCACCGCGACGCGCTGCGGGCCTTAGCCAAGCTACCGCACCCACGGGCCGCACTGGCGTTCGCCGGAGTAGGTCCCCTGTTGGAAGCCACCAAGCAGTTAGCTAGCGAGCTTGGCATCGCCGAGCGCGTACACTTCCTGGGCTACCGCCACGACATCCCGGTGCTGCTGAGAGCCGCTAGCGCTTTGCTCCTGCCGTCCGAGCGCGAAGGGCTGCCGCGCTCGATCATGGAGGCGATGGCCATGGGCACGCCGGTTATTGCTACCCCCATTCGCGGCGTCAGCGAGCTGCTAGCTGAGAGCTGTGGGCTGCTGCACCCGGTCGGTGATGTTGACGAACTGGCCAGAGCGATGGCCTGGATTATTGCCAACCCCCATGAGGCCGGCGCCCTGGCCGAGCGGGCCAAGGTGCGCGTGGCCAGGTACGATCTCAAACCGCTGCTAGCGGCGCACGAGGTGCTCTATCAACAGGCGCTGACCCGGTCGCAGACCTCGGCCATGTTTAAGGACTCCATCCCGTAGCGCTCCCGCAAGTCGACAAAGACTTTCAGGACGCGCTCCAAAAACGCCAAGTTGGCCTCCTGTTGGGCGCCGAAGTTGTGTGGATGCCACCACAGGTGATAGATCGCCCCCTCCTTGGCAGCGGCCTCTAGCGCCTTAACCACGCGGCGCCAGCGGAGGGGCTCGAGCCTGCGGCGATAGGGGCGCAAGAAGCGGCTCGAGGCCACATTGCACAGGCCGTTATCCTGACGCACCGCCTCCCAGCGCACCAGGTTAGGGCCAGTCAGATTTAGGTAGCTATCAAGCAGCCGCAGCGCCCGGCGCGGCAGCGACTGCTCGGCCCCCGCCGCCGGGCGATAGAGCCGGCCCGGTTCGGTGCCGCGATAGCAATCGATGCCCGACGCCTTAAGCACCTCGAGATAGTCCGGGTTAAGCTGATTGCGCGGGAAGACGATCGAGCGCAGCCTCACACCGCGTGCCGCCGCGATCTTGACGGCGGCCTCCAGATCGGCCTGGAACGCCTCCTTGGTCTGGCCGGGCTCTAGGCAGTAGTAGTGCGAGAAGGTGTGCGTCGCCAGCTCCTGGCGCGGCTGCGCGGCAATCAGCTCGACTAGACTGGCCGCGTAATGGAGCGGGTCGCTCTGCTCATCGTCGCCGATCTCCGCCCGGTAAGGGTCGAGCCTAACGTCGTGGTACTGCGGCTTGACCGCGGGGCTAGCAGCTAGCAACCCCTCTCGGCTAGAGGCGAACAGGAAGCCGACCGTGGCCCAGGTCGCCGCAATCTCATAGCGGTCAAAGAGCGCTAACAGCTTGGGGACGACCTCACGGGCGCCTAGCAGGTTCTCGCGGTAGCCGCCGTTAAGCGAGAGCGTATCTCTTACACCCCAGTCGAGTTCAAAGTCGAGCGAGATGACGAGCGCTCCGCGGCGGGGCGTGGTAATCATGCCGCCATGATAAAGCCCCAGGCGTGATGTTAACACCAACCCTGCCACAGCCTTTGGCGCATAATGGGGCCTGATGCCCACCCCTCCTGTCAACGCCACCGCGAAGCCTTACCGGCCCCGCGACAGCTTCCTTCCCTTCTCGCCCCCCGCTATCGGCGAGGAGGAGATTGCTGAAGTAGTCGACACCTTGCGCTCGAGCTGGATCACCACCGGCCCCAAGACCAAGGCCTTTGAGGAGCAGTTTGCCGTGTATGTGGGGGCACCAGGGAATACCTCGGTGATGCTCAACTCCTGCACCGCCGGGCTGCATGTGGCGCTGGTAGCGCTAGGCATCGGGCCGGGCGACGAGGTGATCGTGCCGAGCCTGACCTTTGCCTCCACCGCCAACGTGGTCGAGCACGTCGGGGCCAAGCCGGTGCTGGTCGATATCCTCTCCGACACTCTGTGCATGGACCCCGAGGCGGTGCGCCGCGCCGTCAGCCCGCGCACCAAGGCGGTGATCCCGGTGCATTATGCCGGTCACCCCGCCGAGCTTGACGAACTTTCCGCTATCGCTCAGGAGCATGGCCTGGCAATTATCGAAGATGCCGCCCACGCCGCCCCCACCTGGTACAAAGGGACGATGGTCGGCAGCCGTCAGAACCTGGCCTCGTTCAGCTTCTACGCCACCAAGAACCTCACTACCGCCGAAGGCGGGGCGCTCACCGGCGCCCCGGAGCTGCTCGAAGCGGCCCGTGTCATCGGCCTGCACGGCATGTCCAAAGATGCCTGGAAACGCTTTGATAAGGCCGGCTCATGGCGCTACGACATTGTCATGCCCGGTTTCAAGTACAACATGACCGACCTGCAAGCCTCGCTCGGTATCCACCAGCTCCGCAAGCTGGCAGGCTTTCACCGGCGCCGCCGGGAGGTCGTGGCCGCCTATCAGGCCGCCTTTAGCAGCGAGCCGGCGCTTGAACCACCCACCGAGCGCTCTTATGCCGTGAGCAGTTGGCACCTCTACATCCTCCGCCTCAGGCCGGAGCGCCTCACGCTCACGCGCGATCAGTTCATCGAGGAGCTAACAGCGCGCAACATCGGCATCAGCGTCCACTACACGCCGCTGCACATGATGTCCTTCTACGCCCACAAGTACGGCTTTACGCCCAGCGACTTTCCGGTAGCCCTGGACGCCTTTAGCCGCATGATCTCGTTGCCGCTTCATCCCCGCCTTAGCAACAGCGATGTGCAAGATGTGATCGACGCCGTACTGGACGTAGTTAGAACACACCGCAAAGCGTGAGGCATGCTCCAGCAACGTGCGATGGCCGTCGCGGGAGCCAACAATGATCCTGATGACTGCGC
>JAGXSO010000068.1 GCA_018333775.1 Truepera sp. | reverse complement strand
TTGATCTGCCGCGGCGCTTACACCCTGCTCAGCGACTGCGGCTGGGGCCTCGCTCGAGCTTGTGTTCAGGGCTTGGTCGGTGGCCGGGACAGGGTTATCCACAGCCGGGTTTAGTTTGTTATCCATTTACGGGGGCTCCTCCTTGGAGTTATTAGGCAACGTTTCATTTAAGCACATTTCATGAGCCTATCGCAAGACCCTCGACTGGAGCGCCCTGCCAGGCGAGAAAAACCCCGCGTGGGAGGCGCGGGGTTCGGGAAGAGAAAGCGGAGCGGAGGCTTTGGGAGTGGCCTCAGATCCACGCTCTGAGTATACACCCAGCAGCCGTCAGATGCTGTGTTGTGTGCCGCTTTAGCTTGTCAGCAATCACTCTCGCTTTGCTCGGGTCAGCAAGACTCGTAGCCCCCTACCTGACCTTGATGCGTGAAGATGCACCACAGCGCGAGTACGCCTTATGTTATGATGTTTTCGACGGGGTGCGCTGGATCGTTCGGGCAGGAGCAGCGTGGCGGATGATGCCCGCTGACTTGCCGCCTTGGGAGGTAGTGTATCAGTCGTCATCGGGAGGACCACCTGATGGTGCGCGACCCAGGGAAACACCACCGCCAATCGATCAGGCTGAAGGATTACAACTACTCGCGGGTGGGGGCTTATTTCATCACCATTGTTACGCAGGGTCGGGTCTGCCTGTTCGGCGACGTGGTGGATGGGGCCATGCGGTTGAATGAGGCGGGACAGATGATCCAATCGGTATGGGACGACATACCGGCGTTCTATCCCGGCGTTGATACCGACGAATTTGTGGTCATGCCCAATCATGTCCACGGGATCGTTGTCCTCGTAGGGGCGACCCCCCGTGGTCGCCCTGATACGACCGGGCAGGCACGGGGGCCTGCCCCTACGTTTCGGGACGATATGACCGGGCAGGCACGGGGGCCTGCCCCTACGTTTCGGGACGATATGACCGGGCAGGCACGGGGACCTGCCCCGACGTTGACGTTGGGGGACGATATGACCGGGCAGGCACGGGGGCCTGCCCCTACGTTTCGGGATGATACGACCGGGCAGGCACGGGGGCCTGCCCCTACACGGGGGCCTGCCCCGACGTTGACGTTGGGGGATGTGGTGCATCGGTTCAAAACCATGACCACCAGGCGGTATGCAAACGCGGTCAAACAATTCTGCTGGCCCGCATTCTCTGGGCGATTGTGGCAACGCAACTATTACGAACACATCGTCCGCGACGGCGAATCTCTGAACCACATCCGCCAGTACATCGCCGCTAACCCGACGCGCTGGTCATACGATCGGGAGAATCTGGCTGCTACGAGGCCCGAACTGGAGGAGGTATGGCGCAGTTGACCAAGTAACTGTGGGCGCCGCTAATGCCGGGTGCGCTTGACGTCGACCGGCTCCGCGGCGGCGTCACGGAGGGGCTCGAGCGCCTCGTTGAGCAGGTACGCCCACTCGCTGCCGGAACCCGGCAAGAAGATGCCCAGGTCGCCCATCTTGCGCCCGGCCCGCAGCTCGGCCACATCCCACAGGATGTCGTAGTCGCTGATCAGGCGGTAGGTGCGAGTTTCGGCGTTAAAGTCGATGGTTAAACCCGGCAGGCGCTCTAACAGCTCGTTGCGGAACTGGTGGAAGTAGAGGCGGGCGCTCTTGGGCCTGTCATCAGGGAAGATGTCGGCCATTAGCTTTTTCAAGCCGACCTCCCGGTATTCGAGAAAGTACGCCAGTATCTCCACCGCGCGGCGCAGCCGGATATTGACGGTCTGCCCGGCCAGCATGATCCTCTCATCCCCCAGGCTGTAGACCTCCAGCACCTTAGGCGCGCTGCCCACGAGCTTGGGATGCGATATCCGCACGGCCTCGCGCAACTGCGGCAGCAGCACCCACTCGCGGGCCAAAAACGCCTGGTTCTGCACTGCGGCGCAGATGGCCTGGACCTTGTCGAGCTCGTCGAGGTAGCGCCCGTCGCCGGCGGCGCGGTAGATTTCGGTCAGGTGGAGCTGTGCTTGGCCTTGCTCTTGCAGCAGCCCCATCGCGCCGTACTCTTCAGCCAGCGGGGAGAGCGCCTGCTGGGCGTCGGTGGCTGGCAGCACGCCGCGCCAATAATCGAGCAGCACCTCGCGGAAGCGGTAGTCCAGACGGTCGCGCCGGTAGTTGACCAGCAGGCGGGCTCGAGCCAGGTGCTCGAGGGCGGTGGGGTAAACCCCCTGGCCGCCATAAAGGGCGGCTAAGTTCAGTCGACAACCCAGTTCGCCCTGGCTATCAACCTCCACCAGTAGCGGTATCGCCTCCAGGTAGTGCGCGGCGGCACCTTGCGTGTCTCCCATGGCCCAGGCAATATCAGCCTTTACACCCAGATAGAGCCCCCGCACCCCTGTTGAGTAGTCGGCTTGCAGCGCTGCTAACTCCTGGATGGCCTGGGTGTAGCGCCCGAGCATAATCAGCCCCCCTGCCTTGGCGAGCACTAGAGAAGACGGAGCGTTGGGTATAATCTCCAGCGCCTGGTCAAAACACCATAGCGCCCGTTGCGCACGACCAATCTGCCCATAGAGCAGCCCCAACCGGATGAGCAGCCACGGAGCAAGAACCGGATATTCCGGCAGGCCCTGCACCAAGCGCCAACCTTCTTCAGCTAGCTCAACGGCCTGTTGGAAATAGCCGGAGAACTCCTGCTGGTAGCTCTGCGCCCGCAACAATAGCACCCTATCCGGCGGGTTAAGTTTTGCGGGATCCACTTTGGCCAGCTCAGCCGCAGCCTTCTCACTGCGGTCCATAAAGCCAAGCACCCGCGCCAGTTCGATGCGCGCCCCCTCGTCGCCGCGGGCTACCGCGCGGGCCAGGAGACCCTCCGCCTCCATCCGCTGGTGCAGCATCGAGTGGCAGACACCAGCCCAGCGATCGTCCTGCGGTGTCGGTTTCTTGATGGCCTGATAAGCGGCCAGGCCGCGCCGGTACTCCTCAAGATAGACCCAGCCCTGCACCGCGCTTTCCAGCACGATCCCCTCAAAGCGCTCGTCGATCAGCTTTTGCACCTGTCGCAGGTCGGCGTCCACCGGCTCATTATAGCCCCTGTAAGCTACGGCGCAAGCCGCAGCAATCCCCCTGGGGAGGCCGTAGGCCGGGGGGATTCTCGTCGAGGAGCACGCGCTCGCGGGTGTTTAACGGGGAGGCCGTAGGCCGGGGGGATTTTCCCTTACCAAGTTGAGGTGGCGAGCGCCGGCAGCCCCTTGTCATGGCGCCTGGCCCGAGCGCAGCGTGGGGAACCGCCGCAGAGACGCAGCGACCCATTCGACAAGCTCAGGGCAAACCTCGGGATGGGTGGGGTGTGCGGGAAAATGGTTGTCATCGGGTTTGCTTCGTCGCGCTGGCGCGCTCCTCGCAACGACAACCCTTTTGTCATCGCGAGGCGCGCAGCGCCGTGGCGATCTCGCTATCGCCGCAAACGGAGGCGTTATTGGCGAGGCTGTTTCGCGGAGTTTGCCCTGACCGTGAAAGACGAGATTGCTTCCCCTTCGGCTTTGCCTCAGGGTCGCAATGACAGGCGAAGAGCTTGCAACGACAATCCTTTTAAGGGCGCAGGGGGGCTTGCACAACCAGCCAGGCCGTGCTAACATCACTCTAACTTTCGAGATTGGGAGACCTCGAGAGGGACCGGGCGCCCGCGGTTTGGGAGAACTTAAGCGTCAGGTGCAGTAAAGTTAGCTGTAGGGAAGAGAACGGGAGCAACGGCCATGGGAAGAACCTACGGGTTCACGCGCCCCACTACAGACAACAGGTGGTTACTCTAAGCAGGGTTAGCTGCTTGGCGTCTTAGCTCTTTTGGGTTGGGAGACTCAAGCCGGTTGGGAGACCGGGAGCTGAGTGGGAGACAAGGAAGAGAAAGGGAGAGCCACATGATCGAAACCCGCTGGGCGGGGATGGAGCCGCGCTAGGCGCCGGAAGGATTTGCCTAGAGCGTAGTATCTACCGCTACTATCACTAACCGCAAGTAGGGCCAGGGCAGTTTTAGCAGTCCTCTGGTAAAGCCTAAATATCCCGGCAGGGAGGGCTTATATACGTTTTCTAAGCGCTCCCCTGCTACTCTGCTGTCACGTCGAAAGGAGACGTGGCACGTGGAGCCTTTACTTTATGCATCACAACGCGCAACGGGCAGCAGCCTCTCCTTAAAGTGCGCCGTGACGGCGGGGGTCGGCTCATGATCCGCTGGGCTGTGCCGCGGGCTCATCGGGCCGCTGCTAAGCAGGGCTTAAGCCTGCGCTGGCTGGGCGCCTTAGCCGTGACGGCGTTAGTGGCGCTGGTGGCCGCCGTCGTTATTGCAGCCGGGGGCGCCGAGAGCGCCTATAGCCAACTCATGTACCTCCCCATCCTGCTGACGGCTTGGCTCTTCACGGTGCCGGGCGCGGTGATCGTGGCGCTGGTAGCCGGCCTGACGTTAGGCCCGTTGATGCCGCTGAATACGGCCACCGGAGAGCTGCAAACGGCGGTCCAGTGGCTCTCGCGGACGGCGTTCTTCGCGGTGTTCGGAGCGCTGGCCGGTTATGCCAGCCACCTTTTCAATCGCCGCCTAATGGCGGTTGAGTCCAAGGCCGACCGCCTGTCGGAGATGTATATCCGCGTCCTGTCGAGCTTAGCGCTCACCGTGGAGGTGCGCGATGAGCCGACCAAGGGGCATTGCGAGCGCGTAGCTCACAATTCGCTGCTGCTGGGTACCGCGCTCGGTTTCAACGAGCAGCAGCAAGAGCTCCTCTACTGGAGCGCACTGCTTCATGACCTCGGCAAGATCGCCGTGCCGGAGCGCATCTTGCTTAAGCCGGGGACGCTTACCGCAGAGGAGTACAGCCAGATTAAGCGCCATGCCGCTTATGGCGCAGAGCTGCTGGAGTCGATCTCGCCGGACTTTGCCCCGCTGGCCGAGGCGGTCCGCGCGCACCACGAGCGCTGGGACGGCGCGGGCTACCCGCTCGGCCTGTCAGGCGACCGCATCCCGCTGCTGAGCCGCATCATCGCCATCGTCGATGTCTTTGAGGCGCTAACCAGCGCACGGCCCTATCGCGGGCCGATCCCAGCGGAGCAGGCCATGGCCTACCTCAGCGAGGGCGCGGGTAGTCAGTTCGACCCGCAGCTGGTGCCGCTGTTTGAGCAGCTCTACCAAGCGGGCAGGGCAAACTGAGGCTGGCGAGTGCGCCCACTGAGCCTGTCGAGGCTTCGCCCCGAGGGGTCGGCCTGGTAGATGATCGCACGCTAGCAGAGCGTGACCGCGTGCTCTACCCAATCAAAGCTAACTAGCCTAAGCGCCCTATCAGCAGCATGACCGGAATCCCGCCGTTGTTAAGCGTTAGCTGCCGGGTGGGCTTAAGCCCGGCCTCCCGGAGCTGGTGCGGCTGGGCCAAGAGCGCATAGTCCCAGCCGGGGCAAGCGCGGCGCAGTACCGCCATCAATCCCCTGAAGCGCCCCTCCTCGACACGCTGGCCGTAAGGGAGGTTGCAGAGCAGGAGCCGCCTGGCGCCTTGCTTGCTCAGCTCGTCATAGGGGAGCCTCAGGGCATCGGCCTGGCTAAAGGTAAGCTCCAGGCCCGCTCGGTGCGCGTTGCTCCGGGCCGCTCGCACCGCCCCAGGGTTACGGTCGCTGCCTAGAAGCACAATCGGAGAGGGTCGGCGCTGCGAGATAGCGCTCTCTTTAAGGCGCCGCCACTTGCCTGGCTGAAAGAACGGCGCCTGCTCGAAGGCAAAGTTACGCTGTCCGCCGGGCGGGATGCCTGCCGCCAGTAATCCGGCCTCAATGAGCAGCGTACCGGAGCCGCACATCGGGTCGACGATGAGGTCGTAGCGCTCGGCCTGGCAGGCTATGGCGATGCCTGCCGCCAGCGTCTCGCGCAGCGGCGCCTTGGCGGTGGCTAATCGGTAGCCGCGCTTGTGCAGATGTAGACCGCTGGTGTTAAGGCTGAGGGTGCAGCGGTCCTGGAAGAGCCTGACCAAAATCTCCAAGGGGGCGTCTTCAGTGTGAACCGGCTGGAGACCCAACGGCGTGAGGCGTGCCAGGATCGCTTGATACAGGGTATTAGCGACCCCAGCGCCCTGCTGTAAGCGCGAGGCCTTAGCGCTGATGCGCAGGCTTACCGTCGGGCTAAAGCCGAGATAGAGCTCCCAGGGGATACGCCCCGCTCGGTTATAGAGCATCGGCAACGACTGCGCCAAGAAGTCATCGATGCGCAGCAGCACGCGGTGCGCGGTGCGGAGCCAGAGGTTGGCGGCATAAATTAGGTCGAGCGGGCCGACAAACTCCACCCCGCCGCTGACCGGCACGGCCTCGCTCACCCCCAGCGCCTGCACCTCGCTAAGCAGATAGGGCTCTAACCCCGGCGCGCAGACCGCCATAAAGCGCTGCGGGGCCTTATACAGGTGGCGTTTGAGGCGGCGCGTCAGCGCTCGCGGCGTAAGGGTCTCCCCCATCATCCGCTCCGCGGGTCGAGCCGGTCGCGCAGGCCGTCGCCCAGCAGGTTCCAACCCAGCACCGTGATCATGATAGCTAGACCCGGCACCAGGGCCGGATAAGGGCTTAGGGCCATAAAGCCCTGAGCTTCGCGCAGCATGTTGCCCCAGCTCGGGGTGCGCGGCGGCGTGCCGAGCCCCAGGAACGACAGCGCGGCTTCGGCCAAGACCGCTACTGCCAGGCTCAGGCTGGCCTGCACGACGATGGGCGATAGGGCATTAGGCAAGATATGCCGCGCGATTAGCCGGCCATGGTGAGCACCCAGGGCGCGCCCGGCCTCCAGGTAATCTTGCTCTTTGACTACTAGGACGCTCGAGCGCATCAGCCGCGCAAAGACCGGCACCGTGGCGATACCGATAGCAGCCATAGCGGTGGCCGTGCCGGGGGCGAAGATAGCGGCCAGCAGCAGCGCCATCAAGATGGCCGGAAAGGCGAATAGCACATCGGCCAGCCGCATCATGACCTCATCAAGCAGCCCGCCCAGATAGCCGGCCAGCACGCCCAATAAGCAGCCGACGCTGATGGCCAAGCCCACTGCGATGAACCCGACCAGCATCGTCATGCGCGCACCTACCAGCAGACGGCTGAACAGGTCCCGCCCGAAGTTGTCGGTGCCGAGCCAGTGTTCATGGCTAGGGGGCTCGAGCTGCCGGGCAAAGTTCATGGCGTTGGGATCGTGCGGGAGCCAGACCCAACTCAGCAGCGCCGCAGCCACGACCAGTCCGACCAGCAGGCCGCCGAGGAGCAGGTTCAGCTTAGGCATAGCGGATCCGGGGATCGAGCAGGCTGTAACTGGCATCGACCAAGAAGTTAATCAGCACGATGGTGCCGGCATAGACCAGGACCAGCCCTTGCAACAGCGGAAAGTCGCGGGTGCCGATAGCGATCAGCGCCAAGCGCCCTAAGCCCGGCAGCGAAAAGACCTGCTCAATAACGATAGCGCCCACCAACACCTGCCCCAGGCTCAGGCCGAGGCTGGTGATAATGGTGATCATGGCGTTGCGCAGCGCATGTTTGCTCACGACCTGGCGGCTTGGCAGACCCTTGGCCCAGGCGGTGCGGATGTAGTCTTGGGCCAACACCTCGAGCAGGGCCGCTCTGGTCATCCGGGTCAGGAGGGCGACCTGCCCTAGCGCTAGCGCCAGCACGGGCAGCGCCAAACTGTGCAGGTAGCCCAACGGGCTGCGCTCCCAGGGAACAAACCCGCCGGCCGGGAGCCAGCCCAGCGTGACGCTAAACAGCAAAATCAACAGCAGCGCTAACCAGAACGAGGGGATGGCGGCGCCCAACTGGGCCAGCGCGATGATGGCGGGATCTACCCAGGTGCCGTGCCGGCGAGCGGCCATTATGCCGATGGGCAAAGCGATTAGGCAGGCTAGCAGCATACCGGCCAGAGCTAGCGGCAGCGACACACCAAGCCGCGCCAAAATCAGTTCGCCAACCGGCCGGTGGTAGTTGAGCGACTGGCCAAAATCGCCCCGCACCATACCGGCCAGCCACCAGCCAAAGCGCGTCAGCGGCGGCTGCTCGAGCCCAAGCTGTGTGCGCAACGCTGCCAGCGCCTGCGGGCTAGCACCTAGCCCTAGGATGATCTCGGCAGGG
>JAGXSO010000067.1 GCA_018333775.1 Truepera sp. | reverse complement strand
CGATATCGGACAGCGCCCGGTGCATCGCGCCTAAAAAGCGCAGGTCGCGGGCAGCAGGCTGCCGCCGGGCGATGACGGTGAGAATCTTCTGCTCGAGCTCTTCTTGCAGCGCGTCAACCCGATGATCGTTCTCTACACACTGCGCCGCTGCTTCCAGGTCGCCGTCAATCAGCGCCCGCTTTGCTAGCTGGCAGCTCTCGCGCACCAGGCTCAGCATCCGCACCACGTCGGCAGCGATCTCTTGGATGTTCTGATCAAGGGCAGACATCACATCTGAGCGTAACATGGCGGCAGTATGTCGCGGGTGTGTCAGGAAGGTATCAGCTGCGCCTGACCGAGTCCTGACAAACGTCAGGCTACAATGCAAGGTGTTGACTGTAACTCTCAGCTGCCAATTCCGGCTGGCGGCGCCATGAGCGCGCGCATCCTGGTGGTTGAGGACGATATCGCGCTGCGCGAGCTGCTGACCTTCCACCTCGCGCAGGCGGGGTTTAAGGTAAACGAGGCTGAGAATGCTGACCAGGCTTGGGCTAAGGTGGCCGAGGCCGATCTGGTGGTGCTCGACTGGATGCTCCCCGACCAATCCGGGGTGGACTGGCTCAAGCGCTATCGGCTCCAACAGGGGGGTGCGCACAAGCCGGTGCTAATGCTCACCGCCCGGGCCAGCGAGATGGATAAAGTGGCAGGCTTTGAGTCCGGCGCTGACGACTACCTCTGTAAACCGTTCAGCGCTGCCGAGTTGGTGGCGCGGCTGCGGGCGCTGCTGCGCCGCACCCAGGTCAGCAGCTGCCATGAAGTTGGTGATCTGAAGGTGGACGAGGGACAGGGGCTGGCCACGCTGCGCGGCCAACGGCTCCTGCTAACCCGCCGTGAATTCGATCTGCTAGTCTTTTTGGCGGCGCATCCAGGACGGGTATTTAGCCGCACCGAGCTGCTCGACCGCGTGTGGGGTGAGGACTTTTTGGGGACCGAGCGCACCGTCGATCAACACATCGCGCAGTTGCGAGCGCTGATCGGCCATCCGTACATCGAAACGGTGCGCGGTCGCGGTTACCGCCTGGTCAGGCCCGATGCTAGCGGACTCTAATGACCCACCCCCCTCCAGCCATGCGCTCTTGGCTAGACAGCATCGAAGAGGGGGTGCTGTTTATCGAGGAGGGGCGGGTACGCTTTATCAACCAGGCCGCCGCTAAGCTGCTGGAGGTTGACGCTAGCCTGGTCAATGCCCCCCTCATTGCGGTGTTGCGCGATCACCGGCTCGAGCGCGTCTACTTCGAGGGGGGAGAGATCGAGCTGGAAACCCGTGGCCGGGTGCTGGCCGCCCGCGCCATGCCGACCGGCCTGCTGCTGCGCGATTTAACCGAGCTGCGCGAGGCACAGAGGACCGCCCGCGAACTGCTAGCGGTTCTCTCGCATGAGCTGCGTACCCCAGTTACCACCATCCGCTCAACGTTAGAAGCGCTGCGCTACGACCTGCCCGAAGAGCAGCTCGAGCGCTTCTTGAGCCGCGCCGTGGCCGAGTCCGAGCGCTTGATCAGGCTGTTAGAAGACCTCACCGTGGATGTCAAGCCGCCGGTGCTGCGCCGCATCGCCCTGCCGGAGGTGACAGCCAGAGCGGAGGCCCTGCTGCAAGACACCTTTGCCGCTAACGGGGTGTCATTGCACTGCGAGGTGCCACCCTTTACCGTGCTGGCCGATACCGACAAGCTATTGCAGGTGCTGATCAACCTGCTGGAGAATGCCGCGGTGCATGGCCCCAAAGGCAAAACCGTCAGGTTAATAGCCTGGCGGGCTGATAGCGACGCTAAGGCGCTGGTGGCGGTGCGCGATGAGGGCGAACCGCTTAATCCGGCCACTATCGACAAACTCTTCGAGCCACATGCGCGGGGCCCTAGCGTCAAAGCGCGGGGGACCGGGCTGGGGCTTTATATCGTCCGCTCGATCGCCAAGCGCTGGGGCGGAGTGGCCTGGGGAAGACCGCTCGAGGCGGGCAACGAATTTGGCTTCAGCGTGCCGCTGGCCTGACTAGGCCCCTGTTGCGAGCTGCCGCTAGACGTCCTTCTCAATAGGCACCCCCACCATGTTCCCCCACTCGGTCCAGGAGCCGTCGTAGTTGCGCACCTTGGGGTAGCCTAACAGGTACTTCAACACAAACCAGCTGTGGCTGCTGCGTTCGGCGATGCGGCAGTAGGCGATGACATCTTTGTCTTTGGTGACCCCCCTGCTCTCGTAGAGCTTGACCAGCTCTGCGGCTGACTTGAAGGTGCCGTCCTCATTGACCGCCTGCGCCCAGGGGATGTTCTGGGCGCCAGGGATATGCCCGCCACGCTGCGCCCCCTCTTGCGGATAGTTGGGCATGTGCAGCAGCTCACCCGAGAACTCCTGCGGGCTGCGCACATCGACCAGCGCCCCCTTACCATCCTTGACCTTGAGGATGTGCTGCAACACGTCGGCGGCAAAAGCGCGGATGCTGGCGTCACGGTAAGGGACAGTATAGCTGCCGGGCGTTATGACCGGCGGCTCGCTTACGAGCGGGCGCTGCTCTGCCAGCCACTTCTGCCGCCCGCCGTTCATGAGGCGCACATCGGCGTGGCCGTTGTACTTGAAGAACCAGAAGGCATAAGCTGCCCACCAGTTCGACTTGTCACCATAGAGCACCACCGTGGTGTCGTTCGAGATACCCTTAGCCGACATCAGCGCCGCAAACTCAGCTTCGTCGATAAAGTCACGCACGTCGGGGCGCTGCAGCTCGGTGTGCCAGTCGAGCTTGACTGCGCCAGGAATGTGCCCCTGCTCGTAGAGCAGCACGTCCTCGTCAACTTCCACCAGGCGCACCTGAGGATCATTGAGATGCTCTGCTACCCAAGCTGTGGACACCAGTGTACCAGGATGAGCGTATGCCATAACCTTCTCCTTCACCCGAATGCCCCCATAGCCGTCAGTTTGCACCGCTACCCGGCCTCAGCAACGTCGCCCAGGTTGCAGCGCCTTAAGCACTAGCGGTTCGGGGTGAGATCTTCAGGCCAACCCGGCCTCGACGCTATCGACAAACTGCCGCGCGGTGCGCCCGGAGTAGCCGTTGCCCCACTCGGCAAAGCGGATAGCGCGCGCCTCGAGGTCTTCGCCGGCCAGTCGGCGGCGCGTAGCCAGCTCCCGCACGATCTCGAGATAGCGCTGCTGGGTGGCGCTGGGAAAAGTCAGCGTCAGGCCGAAGCGATCGGCCAGCGCTAGCTGCTCGTGAACGCTGTCCCAGGCGTGAACGTCGTCGCTTAGGGGGTCGGGGCGGTCGCTCAAGGCCTCGCGTACCAGGTGGCGACGGTTGCTGGTGGCATAGACCAACAGGTTGTCGGGGCGAAGGGTTAAGGAGCCCTCCAGCAAGGTCTTGATGGGTTGATTATGATCCGGCTCAAAACTGAGGTCGTCCACAAAGAGCACATAGCGATGGGGGCGGAAGCGGAGCTGTTCGGCAAGCTTAAGCAGGTGCGGCAGCTCACTCGGCGGTAGCTCAATCAGGCGGAGGCCGCGCGCCGCGTAGTGGGGCAACAGCCCGCGCACGGCGGTCGACTTGCCGCTGCCGCGCGGGCCGTAAAGGAGCACGTTATGCGCGGCGTGACCGGCCACGAAGGCCTCGGTATTAGCGAGCAGGCGCGTTAACACCGACGTCAGCCCCACCAACTGCGACAGTTCCGGTTCGGACGGGTGCGCAATGCCGTAAAGCTGCCCCCCGCTGTAGCGCAACGCCCGGTAGTGGGCCAGCACGCCGGCACCGTGCCGGCGGTAGTGCGCTAGCAGAGTCTGGAGCAGCTCCGGCACGGGGGCACGGGTAAGGGCGTCGCGCAAGGCGCTGGGGCGCTCCTGGGCCAATCCGCTCAGGGGTGGGAGCGCCCCGGCTAACACCTCAGCCTCCGCTTGCCAAGAGCGGCGGGCTAGCGCAGTTAACAGGTTCAGGTCGTGCTCGAGCCCAATCCGCTGGCCTTCAGGGAGCACTCCCCGCATGGCGGTTTCGGCCACACGCAGCGTTAGCCCCGTCAGCTCCCAGACCAGCAGCGTGGGCAAGTCAGCCGCCTCGGCCTCGCGCAGCACGGTATACAGTTCGGCGTAGGACTCAAGCACGGCGTCAGCTCGGCGCTTGTGAAGCGCGCCGTCCAGGCGCCGCACCGCAGCGAACCAGGGGCGCTGGGCAAGTTCGGTGAGTACGAACCAGACCATCTTCAGGATGATACCGGCTGAGCGTGCCGGACGCTAGTCGGCTCCCAGGTTCAAGCCAAAGGGAGATGTGTGCTCCAGCGCGCCGATAGTGTACTCACCCTGCACTCCCCACCAGGAGTTCGACCCCTTTAACGCCGGTTGGATAAGAGCTCTGACTGCTGGCAAAAGGGGTTTTTTTACTTTGCGACCAATCACTGTTCGTCGTAAGCTAGTGCCATTAATCGTTATTAAGTGAGGCTGCATGAGTCGCGAATCACACCGGAAAAGCGCCGATCATAAGAAGTCGCTTCGGCTGCTGGAGGCCAGAGATTTGCTGGCTGCCAAGCCCTACACAGCCAAGGAATTGGCTCAGGTATTGGGGGTGGGCAAGCGCACAGCCCTGCGCTATTTGCTCGAAGATCTCCAAGCCATTGAGGTTGCCAGAGAGGGTCGTTCGCCCCAGTATCAGCTGCTGCAGGGCTACGAGCTGAGCCCGGTGGAAGCCCTGGTCACACACAGCGCCTTGCGGATGCTCTATCACCACACCCCCGGCTACGAGCCGACCTACCTTTCGGCCCTGAAAAAACTGGCCCGGCGGCTGCCTATGCCTGCCCAGGAACTAGCCCTCAAGAGCACCGAGGACCTCGAGCGCCGCAGTCTGAGACACCAGGATGAAGGCATGGCCATGGCAATGGTGGCCGAGGCCTGGTTTAAGCGCCAGGTGATCGAGTTTGATTACCTCAAGCCCGGCGGCTCGGGCAGGCCGCGCAGAAACCTGCTCGAGGTCTATTTCCTCGAGGTAGCCCGCACCAACCTGGGCATGTACGTGATCGGGCACGAGTGCGGCTACCACCGGGCATTGCGCACCTACAAACTCAGCCGGATGCGCCGGGTCAGGACCCTGGGCGAACCGGGCGCCTATACCATCCCCAAAGATTTCGACCCCCGAGACTACCTCTCGGGTGCCTGGGGGGTGGTCGGGAGCAGTGGCGGTGAGCCGGTTGAAGTGCGGCTTTTGATCCGCCCCGAGGCCGCCTATCGCATTTTGGAGGGCGGCTACCCCAACTTGTGTATTGCCTCGAGGCTTCCTGATGGGGGCCTCGAGGTTTGTATTACCGTGGGCACCACCAACGACAACTTTCCGCTCGAGCTACTCTCCTGGGTGCAGAGCTGGGGGCCGCGGGTGGAGGTGCTAAAGCCGGAGAGCTTGAGAAGCAGGTGGCTCGAGGAGGCGCGGCAGGTGGCGGCGCTGCGTGACAAGGATTGACGCGCTTATCCGCTAGGGTGAATAGCGATGCTATCTGATGCGGCTAGGTCGTTGTGGGCAAAGAGTGCGAGGAATCGGGAGAAAACCTCCTGGCATCCGGTCATAGGACATCTGCTTGATGTAGCTGCATGCACCGAAGCAATCCTAGAGCGCGAACCGCCAAAAACCCTCGAGCTATACGCCCGTGATCTGAATCTAGAACCCCAGCAAGCTAAGGCCTGGGTATCTGCCTTAGTAGGCCTGCATGATATTGGTAAGGCCAGCCCTGCATTTCAGCAGAAGTGGCTCGAGGGCAAAGAGCGAGTGTGGGCAGCAGGGCTTACCTGGTCGGTTAACCCTACACCTCCGCCTAAAGACATCTCCCACAGCGTGATCAGTGAGGCTGTGCTGCCTGATCTTCTTGAGGAGCGAGGCTGGACACGCAGGGCCGCCGAAAACGCCGCTGCCGCAGTTGGTGAACATCACGGCTTCCGGGTAACGGGAGATGAGCTTAAGGAGGTGGTGAGCAGAGAGGCAGGAAAGGGGATCTGGGACGAGGTGCGCTGGGAACTTTTCGGGGCCGTACTTGAAGCGCTCGAGGTGGGCGAGGCCCCGAAAGTCCCCATCTATGGAGGCGCGGCCTTCGAGCGGCTGGCGGGCCTGACCAGCTTCGCCGACTGGATTGGCTCCAGTTTCGACTTTTGTCCACTTGGTGACAACCTGGCTGAGTATTACCGTGGCGCCAAATTACAGGCGGCGCAAAAGCTTGATAGTCTGGGCTGGTTCAAGCGGGAAACCCTTACGGCCAAACCGCAAGCCCTGGAGGAGGTGTTTGCTTACCTTGGTAAACCCGGCCAGCCGTTCAGGGCTCGCCCGCTGCAAGCCGTGCTCGAGCGCTTGCTGGAGGGAGTGGAAGACACCCCTGCTCTATTCCTGATTGAAGCACCTATGGGCGAAGGTAAGACTGAGGCCGCACTTTATGCCCATCTGCGCCTGCAAGTGGCTAACGCGCATCGGGGGATGTATATCGCGCTGCCTACGCAGGCCACCGGTAACCTGATGTTCGAGCGGGTCAAGGAGTTCCTTGGTCAGTACGGGAAATCACGAAGGCTCGACCTGCAACTCCTGCACGGAGCCAGCGAGCTGGTAGAGGCCTACCAAAAGATACGCGTGCGCCCCAACACACCAGACCAGAGCGACGAAGGGGTAGAAGCGCAGGCCTGGTTCTCTCACCGTAAGCGCGGGCTCCTCTCGGAGTACGCGGTAGGTACGGTGGATCAGGCGCTGTTGGGCATTCTGCCTACCAAGCACCAGTTTGTCAGGCTGTGGGGTCTGGGCAACCGGTTGGTGGTGCTGGACGAGGTACACGCCTACGACACCTACACCAGCGGCCTAATCGAGTCGCTGGTGCGCTGGCTGAGGGCTTTGGACTCCTCGGTGGTGCTGATGAGCGCGACACTGCCCAAGGCCAAGAGAGAAAGTCTGCTAAAGGCGTTCGGGGCGCAGAGCTTCCCTGGGAAACCTTACCCACGCATCATTCGCGCCTTTGCAGGCGACCACGCTCCCGTCGCGGAGACCTTCGCGGCGCGAGAGCAGCCCACCATCGCTGTGCGGGCCGTGCCTTTTGAGTTAGAAGCGCTGGCACAGAGGGCGCTCGAGCAGGTCAGATCGGGCGGCTGCGCGGCCTGTATCGTCAACACCGTAAAGCGGGCACAGGATTTGTACCGGGCGCTCGCGAACAACCCCGATGGGGTCGAGGTTTATCTGTTCCATGCCCGCTATCCCCTCGAGGAGCGCCTGTACCGCGAGCGGTTGGTCAAGATCAAGTTTGGCAAGAAGAGTTCGCTGGGTCGCCGCAGGCCGCGCAAGGCCATCCTGGTGGCAACCCAGGTGGTGGAACAGTCGCTCGACCTCGACTTTGACGTAATGTTCACCGATCTGGCCCCGGTGGATCTGGTGCTGCAACGCGCCGGGAGGCTGTATCGCCATGCCCGAAAAGCCGAAGAACGGCACGCCCACACCGAGCCGGTGCTGTGGGTGGCAGGTCTGGAGGGTGAGGGTGTGCCGATTTTTGGCGACTCCGAGCGGATTTATGAACGCTATGTTCTGCTGCGTAGCCATCTTGCCCTGAAAGACCGCACCCAGATTGACCTTCCGGGCGACATTGACCGCTTGGTGCAGGAGGTGTACACCGAACCGCCGCCCCAGGGACTTTCGGAAGAGTGGAAGACGGCCCTTGAGCAGGCCCTGGCCCGCATGGACAAGAAGGATTCACGGGAACGGGATGAGGCGTTTTACGCGGCCTTTGGCGAACCTGACGAGACTGACTGGCTCGAGCCCCAGACTTTTCCCAAGCTCCCCGACGACGATCCCAACCCAGACGACGACCCTAGCCTTCTCCACACCCGCAAGGGGAGCCCCAGCGCTACGGTGGTGTTGTTGCAACAAGTAGAGGGCAGGCTTTGCCTCGATACAGGTGGGAAGGAAGCAGTGAGCCTGGCAGCCAAGCTCGACCTAAGCGAGGCTAAGCGCATCCTTGCCCGCTCAGTTAAGCTCAGCCGACACGAACTGACCCGCAATGGTTTTGAGGTGCTAAAGGCACATCGAAAGAGCCAGGGTTTGGCCGCCAAGGTCTGGAGCGAGACCCCTTTGCTGGCCCACGCCCATCCGGTGGTGCTCGAGGCGGGCCGCGCCGTGCTAGAGGAACTCGTGCTCGAGCTGGACCCCGAGCTTGGAGTTGTTTATAGGAATGCGCTATGATAGGCCGTGTTCCTCGCCTAAGCGTGGATGAACCGTTGGTAGTACTGAGGGTCACACGTCCCCACATCCGTGGGGTTGTTACACTGGAAAGTAAGTTGGTGGTACAGAGGGTCAGGGAGATTGACACAATCGTCAACCTCTGCTACAATAGCCTGAAACCGAAAACCCTCACCCGCCGCCAAGCAGAGAGAGGTTCCTCGGTGAGACTGGAGGGGTACTCCGTGCTCTATGGCATTTTAGCAGACGACGAGCTAACTGAGATGGTGATGGATGCGGCAGGTGCTGCTGAAATCGCGAACCCTGAACGGCTCCGGGATGAATTCCGGCTGGGGTTAGCCGAATATCGTTTGCTCGAGCAGTACGGCTCGCATGACGCATGGTACGACACTTCATAAGGATAAGGAGGGGATTGTGTTGTTACCGGCTCTTGACCCGAGATGAAGGAGGTGTAACTTGCCCATATTCAACCTCATCACCGAACCCTGGATACCCGTTCGAGACGGAGGCAACCTAACCATGGTCAGCCTCGAACAAGCCCTGCTCGAAGGCCACCGGTTTAACCGCCTCGAAGACCCCAGCCCGCTCGTTACCACAGCCCTGCACCGTCTGATGCTGGCCGTTTTGCACCGGGCGCTGCAGGGCCCTGTAGATTCCTACCAGGCGGAAGGCTGGTTCAAAAACGGCTTTGACGGCGAGAAGATCCGGGCTTATCTGGTCAAGCACCACGACCGTTTTGACCTGTTCCACCCCGAGAAGCCCTTCTACCAGGTGCCAGACTTTACCCTCGAGCGCTCTAGCCGCTCCTGGACGGTGCTGGCCCCCGAACTTAACTCGGACAACAACAAGGTTCTGTTCGACCACACCGTCACCTCGAGGCCCCGCCCGATTCAGCCCGCCGAGGCCGCCCGCCTGCTGGTTGCCAACCAGACCTTTGCCATTTCCGCAGGCAAGAGCGTGCTCTGCCACACCGCTACCGCACCCGTCGCGACGGCAGCGCTGGCGCTCATGCTGGGTGAGAATCTTCATCAAACCCTGTGTTTGAACCTGGTAGGTTATTCCACCAGCGAGCACGAGCGTGACTTTGCTACCTGGGAGCGGCCCCCCCTGCGGGTATCCGACATGGAGAACTGCGAGGCAGCCAGGGCCACTCCCAAAGGCATCGTAAACCGCTACACCTGGCTCTCGCGCTCGGTACGCCTCGAGCCCGAGGAGGAGCACGGCCAGGCGGTGGTGCGCTGGATCGCCTACGCCTCGGGGATCCGATACGAGGAAGCCGCGATACGACCTGATCCGATGGTGGCTTTCCGCCCTGATCCCAAAGACCCTTCCAAGCGGTATCCGCTAGGCTTTCGTGAGGGTAGGGCGCTCTGGCGAGACTTCGCCTCACTGCTCCCAAAGCCGGGCTCCATGCACAGCCTGGGGGTGGTGGATCAGGCCCGCAATGTCTATAGGGTACTGGGGGAGCGCTTCAGGGAGCGGGGTATTCCGGTAATGGTCGCGGGCCAGGCCAACGACCAGGCCAAGGTTGAGCTATGGCGGGGAGAGATATTCCGCCTACCCGAGGCCATCCTGAGCGATAAGGACATTTGGCGGTTTGTGGAGGAGAACCTGGAGAGAGCCGAGGAGATGGGAAGAGCCTTGAACGGGGCGGCTCGAGTTCTGGCTACACAACTACTTACTCTGGGGGACCGGCGGCCGCACAAGGACGACGTGAACAAGCTGGTGCAGAGCTTCCCCCACCAGGCTGCGTACTGGTCGGCGCTCGAGGGCCAGTTCACCGGCTGGATCCAACAACTAAGTTTGGATTTCGAGACCAAGCAGGAGAGGCTAAAGCAAACCTGGCAGGCAGTTCTCCTGCGGGAAGCCTTGCGGGCCTGGCAGTTGACCAAACTCGCTGCCGGAGACGATGCCAGAGCGCTGCGGGCCATCTACAAGAGTGAGGGTATACTGCTTGCTCACATCCACCAGCAAATGTCACCGCCGGTTTTAAAATGGACAGAAACGACGGCAAGAAGTTGACACTTTGAGACTGTCGGCACATGGATAGCGGTTAGCGAGCTTAGCAAGGGAGGAGGCCTCCTTAGTAGGCTAAAAAAGCTACGAACACCTGTCAAAGGAGGCCTCAGGCGGTGATACCACAGGAGTTGAGTCTGGTGATTAGATATCACGTCAACGAAGGGGAACCGGTAAGCCACGTATCAGAACGTTTTGGCGTCAGCCGGCAAACGGTCTACAACCACTTGAGGCGAGAAGGGGCTG
>JAGXSO010000066.1 GCA_018333775.1 Truepera sp. | reverse complement strand
CCGACGCGGGCCAGGTTGGCGGTGACCATGATGACTTTGCGGCTCAGGCGGTCGGCCAGGGCGCCTGCTAAAGGCGAGAAGACCACAAAGGCGGTAACTCTCAGCGTCAAGGCGACGCCCAGCACAAGGGCGGCCTGCAGCCCGGCCAGCTCAAAGGCTAACAGGGCCAGCGCTACCCAGATCAGCGCGTCACCCAACAGACTGGCGGTCTGGGCGGCGTAGAGCCGGGCGAAAACGGGGTTTTTCAGGCTGCTGAAGACCGCCCAAGCCCCTCTCATGAGTGGGCCTCACTTTCAAGCAGCCCTAAGCGCTCGTGTTCGGCGTGGGCAAACGCCTCGTATACCAGGTCGCCGACATGGCTGCTGGCAAGCCGATAGTGGACCATAGCGCCCTCTCGCCGGGTGGCGACCAGCTCGGCGCTGCGCAGCACCGCCAGGTGTCGTGACACCGTGCTTTGAGGAGCGCGCAGGGCCTCGACCAGCTCAGTAACCGTCCGCTCCCTCTCACTTAGCAGCAGGATGAGGCGGGCGCGGGTCGGGTCCGATAGCGCCTTGAAGGTCTTGGCAACCGAGGCCAGGTCGGCGGGGTGGGGGGTGGTGGAGATGGCGTGACGTTCCATGGCAGGACAAAGTCTACCATATTATTCGGATAAGCAGATATGGCTCGTTGCCTGAAAGATCTTGCCCCTCAAAATGGAGGTTGCTACCCATCGGCCCCCACGGAGGATATCCAAGGGCTAAGTGGCGTTACACTGGTGCCATGCTGCTCGGTTTAGATCTTGGCACCGGCTCCGCCAAAGCTATCCTCATGACGCTCGAGGGAGTTATTAACGGCGAAGGCTCGAGCCGCTATGCGGTAAACGCCCCGCGGCCGGGCTGGGCTGACAGCGACCCGCATGACTGGTGGGAAGCCGCCGCTGCCGTGGTGCGGCAGGCGGTAGGAGGGCGCAGCGCCGAGGTCACAGCTCTCGGCCTGTCAGGGCAGATGCACGGCGTGGTGCTGTGCGATGCCAGGGGTAAGCCGCTACGGCCGGCGGTGCTGTGGGCCGACGGGCGCTCGACTGCTGAGCTTGCCGCCTATCGCGCCCTCACCCCAGAGCAACGGCTAGCGCTAGCCAACCCTCCTGCTACCGGCATGGCCGGCCCGACGCTGTTGTGGCTGAGTCGGCATGAGCCAGAGGTTTACCACGCAGCGCGCTGGGCGCTGCAACCCAAGGACTGGCTGCGGCTGCGGCTGACCGGAGTAGCGTGTGCCGAACCGGCTGATGCTTCGGCTACGCTGCTCTACGATCTCGGGGGCGATACTTGGGCTGTTGCCATCACCGAGGCCCTAGGGTTACGCAGCGAGTTGCTAGCGCCGCTCGTCCCCTCAGGCACGGTAGCCGGAACACTGACCGCCGAGGCCGCCGCGCACCTGGGGCTTCCAGAGGGCCTGCCGGTAGCGGCGGGCGCGGGCGACGCTGCCGCCGCCGCGCTCGGCAGCGGCCTGCTTAACCCTGATCAGGTTCAGCTCACAGTCGGCACCGGGGCACAGATTCTGGCCATGCGCGATCAGCCGGTCGCCGACTCCCGGCTCGTCACCCACCTCTATCGGGCCGCCCAACCGGCGCGCTGGTACACCATGGCCGCCATGCAGAACGCCGGTTTGGCGCTCGAGTGGGTGCGCGGGGTGCTGGGGCTGAGCTGGCCGGAGATGTATCAGGCGCTGGCTACCGTCCCACCCGGCTGCGAGGGGCTGACCTTCCTCCCCTACCTGTCGGGCGAACGCACGCCGCACCTCAACCCAGAGGCGCGGGGCGCCTGGCTGGGGCTACATCTGCACCACACCCGCGCACATCTGGCTCGAGCCGCCCTAGAGGGGGTCGCCTTCTCGGTGCGCGACGGTTTAGCCGCGCTCGAAGCCACCGGCATCAAGGCTCCTGCCCTGCTGCTCGCCGGCGGCGGCACGCTGGAGGCCACTTGGCGCCAACTCTTAGCCGACGTGCTGGGCCGCCCGCTTGCGGCGCTCAGCGTGCCTTCTGCCTCGGCGCGTGGAGCGGCGCTGCTGGCCGGGATCGCTAGCGGCTGCTATCCGGACGCTGAGGCCACCCTGGCCATCGCTCCCAGCGCTACCCGCTGCGCCGAGCCGCAGCCTGAGGACCGGCTTGAAGACGCCTGGGAGCGCTATCGCAGCGCCTACCCCCGGCTCCTGCTAGCCGAGGCCTAAGATCCAGGCAGCGATGCTGAAGTAGATAAGCAACCCCGCCGCGTCCGCTATTGAGGTGATCAGCGGCCCGCTGGCCAGGGCCGGATCGAGGCCGAACCGGGTGAGGATAAACGGCAAGCTTAGGCCGATCAGGTTGGTGACCATTAGCATCACCACCATGGTCAGCATCACCACCAGGCCGATCTCGAAGCCGCCGCGAAAGAGCCCCAGCAGCAGCCCCAGCAGCCCGATGGTCAAGCCTATGCTGATACCGATGACTAGCTCTTTGGTGAATGCTCTCGCCCATTGATTCAGCTTCACGTCGCCGATACTAATTGCCCTAATCATCAGCGTGGCCGACTGGGCGCCGGCGTTCCCACCGGTGTCGATGATCAGCGGGATAAAGAAGGCCAGTGCCATCGAGGCGGCTAACACCTCCTCGAAGCCGGCGATGATCCCCGAGGAGATCAGGTTGACCAGCACCAAGCCGATCAGCCAGCCGATGCGGCTGCGGAACAAGGAGGTTTTACTGGCCTCCCAGTAGCTCATCCTGAGCGGGGCGATGGCTGCAACCTTGTGGAAGTCCTCGGTGGCTTCGGCCTCGGCCACGTCCAGCACGTCGTCTACTGTAACGATGCCGATCAGCACACCATCGGAATCCGCTACCGGCAGCGCCACCCGGTCGTAGCGCTGCATCATCCGCACCGCCTCCTCGCGGTTATCGCTGGTTCTCAGCGCCACGTAGGTATTGTCCATGATCTCTTTCACGCGCTTGTCCGGTGCGGCCATGACCAGGCACCGCAGCGGCAAGTCATCAAGCAGCCGCCAGCGCGCGTCGGTCACATAGATAATATCGGCGGTCTCCGATTCATGACCAAGGGTGCGGATGTGCTTAAGCGCCTGCTCGATGGTCCACTCCGGCCTAACCGCCAGATAGTCCGGGGTCATCAGCCGGCCCACCGACTCTTCTGGATAACCGAGTAACTGCCGGGCCTCGCGCAAGTCCTCAGGACTGAGCAGGTTCAACAGGCGCTGCGTCACCCGGCCGGGGAGTTCCCCGAGCAGTGCGGTGCGGTCGTCCGGGCTCAACTCATCAAGCAGTTGGCGCGTTTCATGGTCGGTGAGCTGGCGCAGCAGCGCATCGCGGGGCTCACCCTCGAGATAGCTGAAAACCTCGGCAGCGATCTCTTTGGGCAAGGCGCGAAACAGCAGCACTCGGTCGGCAGGGTTGAGCTTAAGCAGGGCATCGGCTAACTCCGGCGCAATGGTCTCAGTCTCGGGCCAGGCACGGTAACGTGCCAGCGCCCCCCAGCGCTTCTCGTGGATCAGGCTGGCAATCTCTGGCGATACGGTGGCAAGGTGCATGGGTAGGCTCCTCTACTATTTATCTTGTAGTGGCGCAGGCGCGCCTACCCAGGCTGCGAGCTTTAGCAGGAGGGCAGGACGACACCCGCTCGACGTGGCGGCGG